>JAGVIF010000501.1 GCA_020056205.1 Lentisphaeria bacterium
AAGGATTTTGGATGGTCAGGCAGTTCGACGCCGCGGAGGCGATGTCGAGCCATCGTCGAGCGGCGGCGGACTGGCTGAACGCCAAAAGACCCACGCCGCCAAGCGGTTATGTCTCTTTTTGCGCGGTCTTCGCCCTGTCTGAAAACAACGATACTTCAGTATCGCCTTATTTCAGCCAAGTCAAATCCGCATCAAAAATAGCCATAATTTTACCACACGTATTTATGTTACGGAACACTAGCCCGATGTCTTTCCACGATGACCGTTGGTCTCGGGATCTTCGAC
Organism: Lentisphaeria bacterium; assembly: GCA_020056205.1. Classification (GTDB taxonomy): domain Bacteria; phylum Verrucomicrobiota; class Lentisphaeria; order Victivallales; family GWF2-50-93; genus JAGVIF01. The sequence goes on from JAGVIF010000501.1 coordinate 286, forward strand.
TTTAGCCCGCCCAAAGTAGGACAGCCCCCCGAGTCGCCTGACCTCGGGGCGCTGACCTACTTGTGGGGCAGTTTCAAAGGAGATACGGCGAATTTTCGCTGATTTTCATGGCGCCGCGGATTTAAAAGTCTGAAATTTGTGTTGGATTGATTTATCCGGATATTTTTTTTCAAGGAACGATATTATGTTGAGCGCCCGGTTTTTTTCCCCATTTTGATAGAGGGCGAAGGCAAAATTTAAGCCGTATTCCGGTTTTTCGTTGGAAAAATAAAAGGCCTTCTCAAAATATCCGAGAGCTGACGCGAAATCGCCTTTTTGCATCATTATCACGGCTGAATTATTGAGAGAGCCCGGATGGAAAGGCTGTTTTTGAAGAGCTTCGCCGTAAAATTTAAGGGCATCATCGGTCTTTCCCTGTTTTTGAAGGCGGTATCCGTAGTTATAAAGCAGGTTGGCATTTTTCTTTTTCTCGAAGGCGAGTTTCCAAAAAGATTCCGCTTTTTCTTTCTCATCTTTTCTATCATACAACATCGCCAGATTCATCAGGGCGTCCGGATCGTCGCAGGAAGAATAGTTTGCCGCCGTGAAGAAATATTTTTCGGCGGCGTCAAGTTCTCCGTTCTTGTCGGATATTATTCCGAGCATGTTGTAATTTCTCGACCACGGTTCTGATTTTTTAACCGCTTCAAGCATAAGATTTTGCGATTTTCGCAAATCCCCTTTTTTGAGCCATGCTTCAGCTAAAATAGACTTAGCTTCCGCATCTTCCATATCGGCATTTATCGGCGCGGGGAAGGCGCAAACGATCAAAACTGAAATTGTCAGAATCAAGACAAAACGGAGAATTTCTCTGATGTCTTTTTTTTTGAAAAAGAATAGAGCCGAGTATCCCGCAAAAAATATTACAGCAGGAAGCATTGCCGACCTGTACCGCGAACTTGAGACAAGCGCCGTTTGGGAGAGCCAAAACGTTAAAATCAGAATCGCGAAGTGGACAGTTCTATAATTTATTTCACGGCGGATTGCCGCCAAAATAAAACCGGCAAGCCCGATAGTTCCTATTATCGCGAACGAAAAATATCCGAACCGCTGCAATGGCGTAAAATATCTTAAAAGAGGATAATCGGCTCCGGAAACAAGCTCTTTCGCGTTCCAAACAAGGAGAAACTTTTTCGCGCAAAGCAAAAACCATGACAACGGATCGCGCAAAATGAAATCAACGCTTTTGCCGATGAAAATCTTATCCTTTGATATTTTTGCGTCGTTCGCAAGATATTCAGCCTCGCTGTGAACCTCATCCCATCCGCGCCCGGGTCTGAGATAACATGTTCCGGTCGCGGCAGGATTGTTGCCGAGAAAAAAATTAAATCCGCTGTTGCCCTGCAATGGAAAAAATTTGCCGAAATTAAGGCCGTTATACAGGGAAACAGCCGATAGAACAACGAAGGCGGAGGATAGCAGCGCGGCGAAAACCGTTTTTTTAAGCGTTGAAGAAATTTTGTTTTGCGCTGAGATTATGAAGAACAAAATTGCGATTTCCGCAACGGCAAAGAAAATGGAGAGAGGATGCGTTAGTATGGCCGCCGCAACGACGAATCCGGCAAGCGCTGAAAATGTTATCGCCCTTCTAATGCTTGTGGACGAATCAAAATCGGAGATTTTCCAAAACAGCGCGATAAAAAGACAGGCTATGGGGATAAGAATGGCTTCGCTGACAAATTCCCCGGAAAGGTAGATTAAAGGCGGATATAACGCCCAGACGCCCGACGCCGTTAAAGCAATTTTTACTTCATTTTTATTCTGATTGTTACGGATGAAAACTGTGTAAAACAAGACAATGCCGCACACCAAAACTATGACTTGCTGGAAGAATCTTATTATGAAAAAATTGTGAAGGCATAACTTGAACAATCCGGCAAGAAAAAACGGATAGAGAGGCGAATGGATTTTAAGTTCGCTCCAGAAAATTTTTCCGGAAACTATTTCCATCGCCCATCCGTGATATTCCTCCACATCAGGGCCAATAGCGGAATCAAACAAAGGCGAGCCGGAGTATTGCGTCAGATATATAATTCTTAGCGCGATTCCCAACGCAAAAAATACGGATAGGATGAGGATATGATTTCTTTTCATAATTTAAAGTAAATATTCACCGAAAGGACCTGTCTGCGCGCCTGCCTGAGCGAGTACGCTCGCAGTCAGGCGGATACATGCCTACCGCCCCAGCGGGGCAGGCAGGCGCACAGACAGGCGGGGTTCGGTGAATATTTACAAATCAGGTTGTCTCAATTTTCTTGTTTCTGCGCCTTTCAAGCTCCGACAAATATCGTTTGCGCATCCTGATTGATTTCGGGGTAACCTCAACAAGTTCATCATCAACAATATATTCAAGGCTCTCTTCAAGCGTCATTTTTGCGGCGGGTGAGATTTTCATCGCCCTGTCCGAGCCTGACGCGCGCATATTAGTGAGCTTCTTTTCCCTCTGCAGATTTACGACAAGGTCGCCGTCTTTGCAATGTTCGCCCACTACCATCCCCCCGTACGCCATTTCGCCGGGATCTATGAAAAAAAATCCTCTCTGCTGGAGTCCGTCTATTGCGTAGGGAATAATCCTGCCTGCGTCCATGCTCACAAGGACGCCGTTGAGTCTTGTGGGAATTTCCCCTTTATACGGGGCGTAGGCGGAAAATCTGTGCGAAATTATCGCCTGGCCGTTGGTGGCGGTCATAAGTTTGCTTCTCAGTCCGATTATTCCGCGCGTCGGAATATTGAATTCAAGGAGCTGTCTGGCTCCATGATTTTCCATCAGGAACATTTCACCTCTGCGGCTTCCAACTGATTCAATCACTTTTCCTGAATATTCCGAAGGCGCGTCAACCGTGAGTATTTCAATCGGCTCGTGTTTATGCCCTTTTACCGTCTTAATAATAACTTGAGGCTGGGATATGGTCATCTCATAACCTTCTCTGCGCATATTTTCAATGAGTATTGAGAGGTGGAGGACTCCGCGCCCCTTGACTTTAAAGGAATCCCCTGAAAGCTCTTCGACCTGAAGAGCAACATCTCTCTCCGCTTCTTTAAAAAGACGCTCTCTCAGGTGGCGGCTTGTCACATATTTGCCGTCCTGTCCGAAAAACGGCGAATCGTTGACGCGGAATGTCATGGAAAGGGTGGGTTCATCCACGGCGATATCAGGCAATTTTTCCGGATTTAAAGCGTCGGTGATAGTATCGCTGATGTCTATATTTTCGACTCCGACTACCGCGCAAAGATCACCGCACGGAACGCAGTCTGTCTCAATTCTGTTAAGTCCTTCGAACGTAAAGAGTTGTTTCAACTGAGTATTTCTGATGCTTCCGTCTCTTTTGATCAAAACGAGAGGAATTCCTGTTTTAAGCTCCCCCCTGTGAACTCTGCCGATTCCTATCCTTCCGACATAGTCCGAATAATCGAGCGTCGTTACCTGCATCTGAACGCTCCCCTTCTTGGCTTTAGGATGAGGTATAAATTCCAAAATCGCGTCCATCAATGGCAGGATGGAATTTCTCTCTCCGTCAAGACTTTTTGAAGCCCATCCGTTTCTGCCGCTCGCGTAGAGTACCGGAAAATCAAGTTGCGAATCGGAGGCGTTAAGCTCCATAAAAAGTTCATATATTTTGTCGAGAACCTCTTTCGGCCTGGCATCCGGACGGTCTATTTTGTTTATGACGACCACTGGCAGAAGGTTCAATTTGAGAGCTTTGTCGAGGACGAATCTCGTCTGCGGCAAAGGCCCTTCGGCGGCGTCAACAAGCAAAAGAACGCCATCGGCCATATTGAGAACTCTTTCAACCTGTCCTCCGAAATCGCTGTGCCCAGGCGTGTCAATTATGTTTATTTTGATGTCCTTGTAACGGACGCTGATATTTTTTGCGAGGATTGTTATTCCACGCTCTCTTTCAAGGTCGTTGCTGTCGAGCATGCACTCCCGCATCACCTGATTATCCCTGAAAATGTTCGACTGGCGGATGATCTGGTCAACCAGAGTGGTCTTGCCGTGGTCAACGTGAGCTATTATCGCTACATTTCTAATTTTAATCATTTTTTTTGGCGGCAAATTCTTTGTTTAAATATTTCTTTAAATACTACTTCTAATTCGACGATTAGACTTTCGCCTACATTCAAATCAGCGCTGACCTAAGTTTTGTGGTTCAATCAGCCGAATTTAAACTAAGTTCTTGATAATAAACAAGGTATGAACTGCAAGGCAGTTGCCACAGAGTAACTCGGGTCTATCTGACCCGATAATAGCGGGTCAGATAGACCCGCGCTACTTCGAATAGCGCCTTAACTTAGCGCCATTCGGGCTGAGAACTGCTATAAAATTGCCCTTTGGCAGTGGCGGAGGGAGAGGGATTCGAACCCCCGGTGCCGTTACGGCACAACGGTTTTCAAGACCGCCGCCTTAAACCGCTCAGACATCCCTCCATTATAAATCCCCCGTCCCCGCATACCTATTCACGCTAAGGCAAGGTTAAATTCATTTGAACACCCAACCTGTCTGCGTGTACGCACAGGCAGATATCCAACACTCCATCTCCAACCGATAAAGGACAGGAACGAGCTTAGACATTGGATATTCCGTGTTCATTATTGGGAGCGGTAAGAGATAACCAAAACTCTTTTTTTCAAGTTGGCATTCTTACAATTTGACGCTTTTCCCAATTAGTTCCGAAATGGACGATGTGAATCCCGCGATATCCGGCGGCATTTCTCCGTCAGCCAAAAGGGCGAGATTAAAGGTCAAATTTGCGAATTTCGCAAATTCCGCAGATTCGGGGTTTGCCTCAAATCCGTTCATTACTTTTTCAATCATTGGATGAGAAGGATTCAATTCAAGAATTCTCTTGTTTTCCGGCATATCATTGTGTAATGCCCTCATCAGTTTTTCCATCTGTCTGCTCGGCGCGAACTGTCCGCCGACAAGACAACAGGGGCTTGAGACGAGTCTTTCTGAAAATTTTACGTCTTTGACTTTGTCTCCGAGATACTTCTTGAAAGCCTTCAGCGCTTTTGAATATTTTTTTTCGGCGGCTGTTTTTTTCTCCGACAATTTGTTGTTGTCGTCAATATTTATTTTATCCTGATTCAGGGAGATGAACTCTCTGTGCCTGTATTTTCCGCACGCCTGAAAGATATATTCGTCAACGGGGTCGTTCACGAGGATTACATCGAATCCGTTCTCTTTCGCGGACTCGACAAGCGGGGATTGCGCGAGAGCGTCAATATTTTCGCCGACGGCATAAAAAAGTTTTTCTTGTTTGACCGGCATATTGTCGGAGATTTCTTTTAAGCTGAGCGGTTTTTCTTTGCCGTTTTTTATGGTTTTGAAGATAAGCAGATCGAGGATTTTTTCTCTGTTTTGAAGGTCGCTGTTTGCTCCCTCTCTCAATATTTTTCCGAAGTTGCGGTGAAAAGACAGATATTTTTCCCTATCGTTTTCGAGGAGTTTCGCAAGTTCGGCAAGTATTTTTCTTGCAAGGCTGCGGTTTATTTTCTGAATTTGCGGATTATTTTGCAATGTTTCACGCGAGATATTTAGGGGGAGGTCGTCAGATTCCACCACGCCCTTTGCAAAGCGCAAATAATCAGGCAAAAGTCCGTCGCAAGACTCCGTTATAAACACTCTTTTCACGTAGAGGTGAATATCTTTTTTCCCAAATTCGGGCGCGGAAAAGAACGGAGGCGCCTCCGAGGGGATGTAAATCAGAGCTTTGAAATTAGATGTTCCTTCGGCGGAAAAATGAATATGGGAAAGGGGGGCTTTGTCAAAATGCGAAATATGCGCGTAAAATTGTTTATATTCATCCGGTGTTATCTCCTCCGGTTTTCGGAGCCACAAGGCCTTCATTGAGTTGACCGGCTTGGGAGGTGAATCTTTCTCATTTTCGGGAGACAAAATAAAAATAGGATGTTCTATAAAATCAGAATATTTGTGAATGATTTCCCTGATCTTCCAATCTTCGAGATATTCTTCGCAGGAGCTTTTTAATTTCAGCGTGATTTCAGTGCCATGTTCTTTCTTTGAATCGTCTGAAAGTTCGTAGCTGTCTTCGCCGCGCGAGCGCCATCTTGCCGCAGTCTCATGGCTTCCGGCCCTTTTTGACACTATTGTTATTTCCTCCGCAACCATAAACGCGGAATAAAATCCGACGCCGAACTGGCCTATAAGTTCAGGGGTGGAGGCATTTTTTTCGCCGGATAATTTTTCAAGAAAAGCCTTTGTCCCCGATTTTGCTATCGTACCGATATTTTCCTCGATCTCCGCGAAAGTCATTCCGATTCCGTTGTCACGGATTTTAATGATTTTATTTTTCTTGTCGAGGGCGATTTCTATCTTCCAGCCGGCTGAAAGCTCCGGCCGCGTGAGGGACTCAAAACGAGCCTTATCTATGGCGTCGGAAGCGTTTGATATAAGCTCCCTGAGAAAAATGTCTCTGTTGGTATATAGGGAGTGTATAACCAAGTCGAGAACTTGTCGAACCTCAGCCTTGAAGTTTTTTGTAATATTGCCTTCCATGGTATGTATTCTCCTTTTTTCAAAGTCTGCAAAATTTAAGAGATAACTCTAAAATTTCAAGGGCTGAATTTGCGATTTTCACATATATTTTTATTCAAAATCTAACCATAAAGAAACTTAGGAGCATTAAATTTAGTTTGTTTTTTGAGAAGACGAGATTATAATAGCAATCAATCGGAGAAACCAATTTTAAAAATAGGGGGGGAATTTATGTCCGAGGAAAACACAAAAATTGACGCCGTGAATGAGACAGACATTCTGGCGAAAATTGAAAAGCTGGAGTCAATGCTGGCCGAAACGGAGAAGGCGCGCAAACAAGGGGCTCTTATAGGGAGGATTTGCCTGCTTGTCATGCTTGTAGCGCTTGGCGTTTTCGCCCTGAATCTCTGGAATTTTTACAAAGATTTCACAAGCAAAGAGAATATAGACAAGCTCATGGCTCAGGTGCAGGCTGACATGAAAGATCTGCTTGTCAGCGCGGAAATGAAAGATATCCAGAATAAAATTTACAAAGAGACTCTCCCAAAGGTGACAAAGATTTTCATGGAACGTTTCACTAGGGAAATACCGGTTTTTAAGGAGAAAGGACAAGCCATTCTCGGCAATTTGAAGACGTATCTTGAGACTCATCTGAAAGAGGAGTTGACCAAGATGCTTGAGAGGTCCGTCAAGGACATCGAGACCGATATTCTAAAAAAGTATCCTAATATCACGCCCGAAAAACTGCACAGCACGCTCACGGCCGCCCAGTACGTCTTCATAGAGGACATTACCGAAGAACTGGAGCAAAGAGTTATACAATTGGCGGACAGCTTTGATAAGATAGACCTCTCTCTGAAGAAGTACAGTGAATTGAAAGATTTCAAAGACTTGGGAGAGAAAGAGTTGGATGATGTGAAACTTGAACTTATCGAAGCCTTGCTTGAGTTCGTAATATATGAAGTAAATCCGCAAAAAGGCGAGAAAAAAGTTACCGCCGAAGGAGGTGCGAAGTGAATACCAATCTTTCAAACAAAATTGACAGTTTGCTCAAAACCGCGGAAGAACGCAGGGATAAGACCGTGATAAAAGGGAAAACAGCTTCGTTCGTGTATGTTCTCCTCGCTGTGTTTGTCGTGATTTACACGTCAATCCTGTTTTCGTGGATAAAAGAATCAGTCAAGGCAGACAGTTTGTCGGCAATACTGAAGAACGTGGTTTCAAATGAGATGAGCAAGGTTCCAACCATGCTTAATGAACTCGTTGATAAACACGCGGAAGACATTGCCGATAACATGGTTGCCGCCGTCTATGAACAAATTCCCTCCCTAGAAAAAATAGCCAAGGATATGATAGACGAGCATTCCGGGGCATTGCTGTCGCAAATACAGACAAGCCTTTTCCCGCAGTTCCATGATATACTAAGGGAAAATGCCGAGGCAATAAAAATTGCGGCGGAGGCCTTGTCGGACGAGGAAGCCACCAAGGAACTTGCCAGAATACTTGTGAAAAAGATAACCGAGGAGATAGACTACAATCATGGCATAATAACAAGCGAAGCGGAAGGCAAGCTCGAGGAAATAAGAAAGCACCTTGATGACATTGCCGCCAAGCCTCTCTCGGAATTGACTTTGAAAGAAGCCGCGCAGAGAAAAATAATAGTCAGTTGGCTCAATCTCGTGAGCAGACATGAATCTATAGACAAGATTTTAATGACTTTGGTCAACAGGGCCGGATACTCGTGGGAACACCTTATCCAAGAGTTTGGTTTTGCGGATTCTCTCAGCGCAGAGCCGAATGTTGATACCTCTATTGAAGTCGAGGCCGAAACAAAATAAACGGTTTGGCCTAGTCAAAGCCGGAAGTATTATACGGGGGCTTTACGAGCCCCCCTTTTTTTTGTGTAAGCCTACATTTTGCGTTTGAGCAGCGCGGCGTAGGCGCGCGGTCAAGTCGAAGATCCCGAGACCAACGGTCCTCGGGGAGAGACGCCGGGTAAATATTCACCGAACCCTATCCTTTCGGTGAATATTTACTCAGTTTTGACTTTTGCAACTGACTCTGTAGAGTAACCCTTTCAACTTTAAGAACACACACACATGCCTTTTAGAGAAAAAATAGACAAAGAAGTGATAAGAATAGTGGAAGAACTAAACGACGCCGGCTATGAAACTTTTATTGTAGGCGGGGCGGTGAGAGATTTGCTTATCGGCAGAAATCCCAAGGATTATGATGTCGCAAGTTCGGCCACACCAGAGCAGATAAAATCTCTTTTCAGACGCAGAGTCAGAATAATAGGAAGGCGGTTCAGGCTCGTCCATTACTATGCAGGCAGGAATATAATCGAAATCAGCACTTTCAGGAAAACACCCGACAAAAAAACACAGGAATCCGACCGTAGAGGAGCAATGCAGCATGAAGAAAACACTTACGGCTCTTCGACGGAGGATGCCTGGAGACGAGATTTGACCGTTAACGCAATCTTCTACGATCCTCTCAAAGATGAAATAATTGATTTTACAGGCATGGGAGTGAAGGACATAGAACAGAGGCTTGTCAGAACCGTCGGAGACCCGGATATTCGTTTTGCCGAGGACCCGGTGAGAATCCTGCGCGCCCTGAAACTTGTCGGCCAATACTCTTTTTCTCTTGAAAAAAACACAGGCCATTCCCTGATAAAAAATATTTCTCTCATAAAAAATTCATCGCTTTCCCGTCTGAGCCTTGAACTTGAAAAGATACTTAAAAGCCCTTATTCAGCGGGAATATTTGAGGCCTTTTATAAGCACGGATTTATGTGTTATTTTCTTCCGGAACTTGCGGAGCGCGGAGCGGAATCTTTTGAGGCGAAATTAATGCTTGAGCTTCTCAAAGAATGGAATTTGCGAATTTCGCAGGGCAAATATCGTCCGAGCCTCTCAATCGCCGTTTCTCTTGTCTGCCTGCCTTTCATGCTCCGCGAGCTTTGTATTGACGATTCCGAGAAAAATGACCTTATATCTTTTGATTCCGAGAAGAAAAATGGAAATATGATTTTGGCGCTGCTTCGTCCGCATCATTTTCCAAAGAAACTTATAGCCGCGTCAAGAACAATTTTGCATCTGCAGCCATTTCTTCTTAAAAGAGAAAAATCTTCCCGAATTATAAGACACAAAAGATATCTTCACGCAAGAGAGCTTTTTTCAATCGTCAACGCAGTTTTGTGGAAAAATCCGGCTCTCGAAGAAAAATGGCCTCCGCAATAAATATTCACTGACCCGTGTCCTTTCAGTGAATATTTACTTGTACAAATTTTGAATCAATCAAATCACAAGCCAGAGGCTTATGCTGCTTTACTCCCAAAAACATACACCTCAAAAAGCTTTGAAAATGGTCTTAACTTTTAGCGCAGTTCGCTTCGGTGCGCCGTCGTTGATTAGGGAGTATTGATTGAGGGAATTGGACGTATAGCTTAGCGCCTTTGTGCCTTCGTGCGAGATTATCCGGTTTCCAATAGGGTCGAAGCTGTATCCGAAATTATATGTTGCGAGATTCGCGCAATCAGAAATCCGGAAATAGTATTCTATTGAGCCAGTTGCAAAAGTCATAAACCGCGCCGTTGCAGATGCCATCGGAGGGCTCGCAAGTATTTCTGGCAGGGGCAATACCCGCGGCGGTCTTG
>JAGVIF010000095.1 GCA_020056205.1 Lentisphaeria bacterium
GCTGATTGGGGATTCCGCTCCGTGCGCATCGCGCCGCAACCCGCCTCACTAACGCGCCTGAGCGGGACTATGGCGCATCCGCTGGGACCAATCCACGTGGAACTCGATAAGCAATCGGAACACCTCATAGCCCGAATCGAACTGCCAAAGAACTTGAGCGGCGAGTTTGTCTTTCACGGGCGTGTCTGGCCTCTGGCGTCAGGAAGGCAGGAAGTAAAAACGGAGATGAGGGAATTTCAAAAGTAGTCAGAATAATCCCAAAAAACAAAAGAGAAAATGATTATTTTGGATTTGAATGTTTTTTTTGATGAGCGAAGCAAATCTTTGAAACTGTGAACTCCAACGTTGAAATCAGCTCACGGTAAATTAGTTTTTTCCGAATCCCTTGCGCCCTGCCTACTGTTTTCCTATTGAGAGATATTTGTTTGTTTTCTCTCTTAATCCGTCGAAGAAGCAAAAAAGCGTCGGGGATAGGAATAGTGTTAGGAGTGTTGAGACTGAAAGTCCGAATATCACCACTATCGCCATAGGCGCCCACCATTGGCTTGATTCCGCGCCCGCAATAATTTTTGGAGGAAAAGAATGGACTTCGAGAGTCCATCCGACTGCCATTGGGATAAGACCGAGAACTGTTGTTATCGTCGTGAGGAGAACGGGCCTGAGGCGGATTTTGCCTGACTCAATGGCGGCTTCGTAGGCGCTGTGCCCTTTTGCCTTGAACTGCTGAGCGAAATCAATGAGGACGATGGCGTTGTTCACCGCTATTCCGGCAAGGCTTATTATGCCAAGCCCTGTCATAATCACGCTGAAACGCATATCCAGCGTGAGCAGTCCGGCGAAAACACCGATGAAAGATAAAACAACGGAGCTGAATATTATGAGCGTAAGGAGGACGGAGTTGAACTGGACAACAAGTATGATCAATATCAGGCCTGAGGCTATAAAAAACGATTTCATAAGGAAATTGAAATTTTCTGTCTGATCCTCATTTTCTCCGGTAAAGTTTATGCTGTAGCCCAGCGGGAACGGAACCCCCGCGATTTTCGCGGACATCGCCTTAAGGACATCATCAGTTCCGTAGCCGTCAAGGGTCTCGGCCTCCACCGTTATTGTTCTGCGTTGATTTTTTCTTTTGATAGTTCCGTAGCCTTCGGAGAAGGAAAACTTTCCTATGCTTGAAAGAGGGATGGAGTTCCCCGTCTTGTTTGGGATTCTCATTTTTGAAAGCGCGTTGGTATCGAGGCGCTGTGACTCTGGCAGCCTTATCGTTATATCGTATTCATCTTCGCCCTCTCTGTATTTGCCCGCGTCTATCCCGTTTATCGCGGCTCTGATGAAAGTCGCGATTGTGGATGTGTCGAGATCGAAAATCGCGGCTCTTCTTTTGTCAATAGCGAAATTAAGTTCGGGAAGTCCTTCAACAAGGTCGTCCGTCAGATCAGTCAGCCCTGGAATTTCCGACATTATATCCTCGACTTGTTGAGACAGTTCTCCGAGAATCCGGTAATCATCCCCGGCAATTTCGATTTTTATAGCGGAGCCGGTCGGGGGTCCCTTTTTTTCTTTTTTTACGATTATCTCGGCTCCCGGGAACGGAGTTGTAGCGGTCATCAGGACGGCTCTAACGCTCTCGTAATCATTTTCGGGAAGTAATATTGATTTCCCGTTTGAATTTTCAGTTTTTATTCTGATTTTTTGAACTTTATCTTTCAGGACGGCTTCGAGAAGAAGTTTAATCGCGGACACCCCCGATTTTCCTCCGGAAATGGTTATTTCTTTTTGTCTCGCTTTTTTTATCGAAATTTCTCCCAGTCCATTCAGGTTCATTCGTATCGCGTCGGCGAGGACTTTGGACGGAAAGCGCCTGTCCTCAAATTTTTTAAATTCCACTAGGATTGAAGCCATGTTTGTGCCGCTTTTGCCGCCTTTGAAATAAGAGCCGCCGCCGCTGCCAACGGTGGTGAGATAATATTCTATATCCGAATACTTCGACAGCCTTTTTTCTATGTCCGAGACGATAGAATCAGTTTTCTCTATCCGTGTTCCCTCAGGCAGTTCTATGTAGATATTTGCCCGTCTCGGATCAACTTCGGGGAAGAGTTCGACTCCGGCTCCAAACTTGAAATAGAGTAGTGTAATGACGATGAGAGCGAGCGCAAAAAAAGCAAAGAGGCTTTTCGGATATTTCAGGCAGACTTTAAGGGCGGACACATACCACGACAAAAATTTATCGCCGGTTTTATGAAGCATATCGCCAAGACGCGAAACTTTTCTTGCCGGTTCAAGCCATATCGAACATAGGACCGGGTTTATCACTAGAGCTACAAATAAGGACGCCGTCAGGGCTGTTATCAACGTTATAGGAAAATACCACATGAACTTGCCTATCACATCAGGCCAGAAAAGAAGGGGAATGAACGCGAGCGCCGTGGTGGCGGAGGAACCTGTTATCGCCATCGTGACCTCGGAGGCTCCAAGCAGGGCTGATGTGTGGGTGTCATTTCCTAAGTTCCTGTGCCGGAAGGAGTTCTCAACGATGACTATAGCATTGTCAACAAGCATACCGAGGACTAATATGAGGCTGAAAAGGACTACCATATTAAGCGAGATTGAAACGGCCTGCAGTATTGCCATGGTAATCATGATTGACATTGGAATGGCAAAGGCCACAAGAAGGCTGTTTCTAACGCCCATGACAAGGAAAAGGACGAAGAGGACAAGTATCAGTCCGCTGATTATATTATTTTCCAGCTCATAAAGCATGCCGTAGGTGTCAACAGACAAATCTGATGTTATAAGATAATTGACGCCGGATGGCAGTTTCGCCTTTTCCTCCTCAAGGACTTTTTTCACGCCATTTGTAACTTTTATAACATTTTGACCTGAACGCTTTTGCACCATCAGCGATATGCAGGGACGCCCCTGTATTCTCGATATTGAGACGCGGTCCTTGAATGTGTCGGTGATAGCCGCTATATCGCTTAAATAAACAGGGCCGCCCGTTTCTCCTCCTCCGACGACCAGCTTTTTTATTTCATCAGGGCTTTCAAACTCGCCCGGCACTCTTATCTGAAATTTCCCGCCAAGCATCTCAAGATTGCCGGCTGAAACGGTTTTGTTTTCGCCCGATATGAGGGAAAAGATTCTGGTCACCGGAATTTTATAGGCGTTGAGCCTGTCTATGTTGACTTCAACCCTTATTTCTCTTTCCCTGTCCCCCAAAATTTTTGCCTCAAGAACGCCTGGTACAGACTCAACCCTGTCCTTTATGTCTTCCACAATATTTTTAAGC
>JAGVIF010000107.1 GCA_020056205.1 Lentisphaeria bacterium
TATCTTTGAAAGGACAGGCGCTGTATAGAGTGAAGGACGGGAGAAGAACGAAATTATCCGAAAAGAGCGACCCTGATTATGTCTCCAAATTTTTAAGCCGGGACAAGGCTGGGAAACGCAGGATTACCGTGAACCGTTATGAAAAAATCATTCAAGTTTTTGTGGACGGGGGCAAGCAGATGGAGGTCGAGGATGAATCATTTTCCTGCGGGAGGGCCGGATTTTTCAGCGATAAATCCGCCGGATTTATGATAGACGACATAGAAATCGCCTCGATAACGAGGAAGGAAAAAGCGCTCAAAAATGAAAAAATCGAGTGGTTTGTAAATCGAGAGCGCAGGGTTTTAAATTCGGTTCTCGATAGTTTTGGGGCGACCGGCGGTTTCCATCCGGGCGATTACCGCGGCAAAGGACGGGAAAAATGGCTGGCGGAACTTCAGTCCGGCCTTTTTGGGGGGGCGGCGGATTCCTCCGGCAAGAAGTCGGATACGGCGGATGTTCTTGATTTTCAATGGCTTTCACTTGACGGCGCTTTCCGCGAACGCTGGGGGATGAGCAAGGAACAGGGATTCATAACAGGGCAATGTTTTAAAAAAAGCCGCGGGTCTTATCTCTGGGCGCCGTGCGTCCTTTTCGGCAACTGGAAATTTTCATGTCTCGCTCTCGGCGATGCGGAAAAGTTCGAGGCGGCATTAATTGAAAATATGCCATACATTAAAACGACAAGAAAATATGAATTCGCGCTCTATGAAAAAGGAAAAACCAGCGCGGCAGAGGGAAATGGCCTCGACGCGGAAAAGTGGCGCTTTTATGAGCTTGTCAAAAAGGACAGCGAAATCTTTTCATATATTGACGGGAAAGAAATTGAAAATGTTAGCGGGATTCAAAAGGATATTTTGCTTCGTCCGGGGATTTTTGCCGGAGGCGGGACTGTGTTTATTGACAGCGCGTCGGCGATAGTAAAGCCTGATTTGTTCTATGATTTCGGCTACAATATGCCGTATAGCCTGTGTCTTTCGGACTGGGAGACGAAAAATGTTAGTGAAGAGTCTCACGGCGGAGGTTATTATTGCTTTCTTGTTTTAAAAGGGACAGAGAAAAAGACGGCGCAGATTGTTTCCAGGAGAAGTTTTACCGGAGATGTCTCGCTTATGCTCACGCTCGATCTTGAGGATTTCAAAAAATTGGACATAGGGTTTGTTCCTGACGGGGGCGGGGCCGCCGATGCAGGATTTTTTTTCACAAAAGACAAATTGTCAATTTACAGCGGCGTAAAAACTTGCGGGCAGGAAGTCCTGTCGAATTTTTCGGCGGAGAAAAGAAGGATGTCGGAAATATTTGTCAACATCAAAAAAGGGACGGCGACGGTCTGTCTCTCCGACGACGAAGGAACGATGCGTCCGATTTATTGCGGGAAGATGAATTTTGATTTTTCAAGGCCGTTTCGCATTCGGGTAGGGGGCGCCCCGGATTTGCGCATCGCGCGCGTAATGTTATGGGGCAAAGAACAATAGAAAGGAAAGTAGGGAAGTTCTAAAGTTCTAAAGTTCGGGAGCGCGGCCTGCGGTGAGCTTGCCCGCAGTGAGCTTGTCGAACTTGTCGAATCCGAAATGCGAAAATGTAGCACAGGCATCTTGCCTGTGGAAGTAGCGCAAGCCTCCGGCTTGCAGGCAGTTTCGGAGTGGCGCAAGCCTCTGGCTTGTTAAAATACGAAATAATTGAATATCCAACCTGTCTGCGTGTACGCACAGGCAGATATCGAACACGGAATATCCAATGACGAAGGGGGAAAACTGCGGCGACCGGAAATCTGATTCCGATGTCTATCCGAGAATCGGGATGCCTTTGTGCGAGAAAACGATTGAGAAGTGCGAAAGTTCTAAAGTGCGGGATTGCGAGAGCGCGGAAATGCGTAAGTTCGGAAGTGGTCGGCATTGTCAGACACGTCAGACTTGTCAGACAGAACTTAAAACTTAAAACCTGACACCTAAAACTGATTTCGTTGGAGTTCACAGCTTTCGTGTCGCGTCGTAGTCATACGAAGACGGAAGCGTGTCTTTTTCCGGGGCAGTTTCATTTTGGTAAAACCCCGAGGCGCAAGCGCTCAGGGTCGGTCGCTGGTATGAAAGTTTTTAGACAAATCATTTTTTTGTGTGTTTTCATTGTAGGCGCTGGATTCGCGTCGTTTAATGTTTACAGGACATATATGGATGCCTAGAGGAGCCTGCCGGACGGTTTTCTGAACAAAATCGCCGGTCTGCCATTTTATTTCGGGGAGGCTGACAATAAGGAGCGTATTTTGCCTGCGATGAGGATGATTCCGGAGGGAGCGGAGGTCTATTTATGGACTATTCCCGAGCTTGAGAAGGAGATTTCGCATGAATGCCGCGCATACGAGCTTGCCTATTATCTTTTTCCATCCGGGGTTCACTACAATAACGAAATAAACATCGTATTCAGCGACTATGTCATCTGCGAGAAAGCGTTCGTATCACAACTTAAGAACAAGCTTTTTCTTTTCGGGTTGCTGTTCGGGAATTCCACCCGTTTCGAGGAGGCCTACAGAGATGAAGACATTGCGATTTTCGCAAGGGAGGGCAGGAAACTATTGGACACGGGCGGGAAAGAGAGCGAAGAAGTGTTTTACAGGCGCGTCAAAATTTGCGAGGCGGGGTTTAGATAGTTTCTGGGGGCGTTTTTTGCTGTTCTGCTGATTTTTCTTTGCGGTCTCTTGTTTCGGTTTTTGCCGTGTTTTCGCGAAGTTCGCAAGTTATTCCCGCCTGCGGAGAAATTCAATTATTTCGAGGAGCGACGGACGGAAAAAGTGGCGTTGTTTTTTCTTTTTTCCATTTTAATTCTCTGGTGTTTCGCGGTGATAGCGCTTTCGTTTTCGCAGGGGGCGGAAGTCTATTTCGCCGTAAAACGAACCCGGACAATTAGAATTTGTCCCGTAAGAGTTCAGTAAAGTATGTTGTCTATCGCAACCAGCGAAATCAGTTTTAAGTGTTAGGTTTTAAGTTTTCTACTTTCTGATTTCTGCAATTGGCTCAGTTGAATGCGTCTTTTCCTATCAGGGGGACGAATCTACAGCCTATGCTTTCGCCAATCTTTATTTTTCCGTCGGATTTTCTCTCTGCGACTATGAGTTTTTGCAGGAACAAATTTCCGCACGGAATGACCAGCTTTCCGCCTACGGCAAGTTGCTCCAAAAGAGCTTTTGGAATTTTCGGCGAAGCGGCTGAAACGATAATTCCGTCAAACGGCGCCTCGCCGGGAACGCCAAGCGTCCCATCGCCTTCCACGATATTGACATTGGA
>JAGVIF010000276.1 GCA_020056205.1 Lentisphaeria bacterium
CCTCCGATGGCATCTGCAACGGCGCGGTTTATGAGTTCTGCAATTGGCTCATAATGAAAATCAAAATTCCTGTCAGTTGAAAACTGATTTCAAACCGGGTACGATGATTTATCCGGTACCGGCTGTACTCGTAAGTTGTGGTGAAACGGAAAGTGAATTTAACCTGATTACCATCGCTTGGACGGGTACTATCTGTACCAATCCGCCCATGTGCTATATATCCGTCAGGCCTGAAAGACACTCCTACCCGACCATCAAGCGCGCCGGAGAATTTGTTATTAACCTGACTACCATTGAGATGGCCAAGAAAGTTGATTGGTGCGGAGTAAGATCAGGAAGAGATTTCAATAAATTCAGGGAGATGAACCTCACGGCCGGTCCCTCGAAATTACTCAGCGCCCCGATCGTTATGGAATCGCCGGTAAACATTGAATGCAAGGTTGTTGAAATAAAGGAACTCGGTTCCCATCACATGTTTATTGCTGAAGTGGTCAATATCCAGGTGAATGAAAAACTGATAAACGCCGATACCGGAAAACTTAATATACTGGATTCCGGACTGATAGCATACGTGCACGGCAACTATTGCGTGATGGGGAAAAGGATCGGAACCTTTGGCCACAGCGTCGCACGATCCAATGGAACCAAAAAGAACCGGAAATATCAATAAACAAATCGCGTCCATATTGGCGATTCAAAGAACAACCTGAATCCATGGCGGATTCAGAAATTATAAAAAAACAATAACAGGGCTTTGAAAAAAAATGTCAACAAAGTTGAAAAAAGCAGTATCCGCAAATGTCTCTTCGTTTTCGTGGGACACCGCAAAAACACCCGAAGTCATCTCGAATGCCTTGAGTGTCATCTCAGAAAACTTTCCAGTCAAAAAAGGCGCAAAAGGCACAAAACTGGTATTCAGACAGATCAAGGAGGCCGGAAAATGCCGCATAAAAAAAGGCAAAGGCGAGATTCTCATCGAATACTCCAGGCCAAATATGGCGATACGCGCAGTAGGATCACTCCTTTCAGAAATTGATATAAAAGAAGAATACTGCCCGTTTTCGATGTTCGGAATAATGCTCGATTGCTCGCGCAATACCGTAATGACTGTCGCCCACATGAAAAAATATCTTGAAAAAATCGCGCTTCTCGGATACAACATGGTCATGCTTTATACCGAAGACACATATCAGATCAAGGATGAGCCTTTCTTCGGATACATGCGGGGCGCATATACCGAAGAAGAACTAAGAGAACTCGATAAATTCGCATCGCTGCTTGGCATGGAAATGATACCCTGCATCCAGACCCTCGGTCACCTCGAGCAGATACTCAAATGGCCGGCTTTCGGAGCACAGAAAGATACGGGCAGTGTCCTGCTTGTTGATGAAAAGAAGACTTACGAACTAATCGAAAAGATGATAGTAACATGGAAAAATTCAGTCAAGTCCAGACGCATACATGTCGGCATGGATGAAACTCACGACATCGGACGCGGCCGTTTCTACGATCTCCACGGTGACGAACGTCACTTCGACATCTTCAACCGCCACCTCGGCAAGGTCGTCAGTATTTGCAAAAAACACGGTCTCAAGCCGATGATCTGGTCGGACATGTACTTCCGGATGGGCAACAAAAACAACGACTATTACGGCAAGGATACTGTCATCCCCGGAGATGTTGCAAAGGTCATCCCGAAAGAAGCCGAACTCGTCTACTGGGATTACTACCACGACAACAAGGAATTCTACCTTGACTGGATCGAGCGCCATCGCAAGCTTGGCAAGGAACCGCTCATGGGCTCGGGCGTATGGACATGGAATAAATTCTGGTATGACCGGCAAATTACGGAAAAAAATGTGAAGCCCTGTGTTGAAGCATGCCGGGAATCCAAAGTTGATGAAGTTTTCTTCACAATGTGGGGGGACGACGGAGGTTTCTGCGACTTCGACAGCGCATTCGCCGGTCTCGCATATGCCGCCGAACTTTCATTCACAGGCGAAGCATCCAATAAGGCGCTGAACGCAAAACTCAAAGCTCTATTCAACGGTTCAAGCTATGATGACATAATCACAGCGTCCGAGATCGAACAGACAAATCCAGCGTCTATCCTTTGGGATGACCCGCTCATGCTAATGTTCTCGGCAGGCGCAAAGTTCCGCG
>JAGVIF010000190.1 GCA_020056205.1 Lentisphaeria bacterium
TATCTTTGAAAGGACAGGCGCTGTATAGAGTGAAGGACGGGAGAAGAACGAAATTATCCGAAAAGAGCGACCCTGATTATGTCTCCAAATTTTTAAGCCAGGATAAGGCTGAGAAACGCAGGATTACCGTGAACCTTTATGAAAAAATCGTTCAAGTTTTTGTGGATGGGGTCAAGCTGATGGAAGTCGGGGATGAATCATTCTCCTGCGGGAAGGCCGGTTTTTTCAGCGATAAATCCGCCGGATTTATGATAGACGATATTGAAATCGCCTCGATAACGGAGAAGGAAAAGGCAGGTAAAAACGAAAAAATCGAGCGGTTTAAGACGCGCAAGTGCAGAATCATCAACTCCGTTCTTGACAGTTTTGCGGCGACCGGAGGAAATCATCCGGGAATATACAACAACTCGGTTCAGGATGTCCCCCTATCCGAATTCATGAAGAAGGAACTCGGACTGAAAAAAGCGGAGGAAAAGGCTTCTGTTTATGATTTTCAGTGGCTGGACTTTCAGAATGCGTTTTATCCCGTCTATGGTTCAAGCCAAAAGGAGGGATACATTAAAACATCGGAAGCGAAAAATAATTCAGCGGAACTTAAATATCTTTGGAACAGCGACGGGCTTTTATACGGGGATTTTGAATTCAATTTCAAGGTGAAAGGAGATGGAGAAATATTCGGGGTCGGATTCAAGGACGAAATTAATGAAAAGCAAATGATCAATTGCATTTTCAACGCCCAAAAAGGCGGGCTTGTCTTAAAAAATATTGGAGATGAAAATGATATTGCCGCCGGAAAATTTGATTGGAAGACGGGTGAATGGAATTATTTTTCCATTATTAGAAAAAATAAAGAGCTGATTTTCAGATGCAACGGAAAAAGTTTTGTGTCATGCAAAGACATTATAAACGGAGAACTTTACAGGCCTGCTATGTTCTACACAAATGGACATTTTCAGTGGGATACCATACAAGTTTATGTGGAGCCGGATTTATTTTATGACTTTCAGTATGCCGTCCCTTACGGCCTTGCCCTATCGGATTGGATGAAAGGCTTTGATAATCTTGAATTCAGGGGATTTTATTATGGTTACATGAGTTTGAAAAACGCGAACGGGGCGGCGTTTCTCAAGTCAAAAAGGCTCTTTGAAGGAAATATTGTGGTTGATTTTTTAATAAATATGGAGCAGACATCGAATTTCGATGTGATTTTAAAAGACAGCGATTCGAGCGAAAATATTGAAATCAGGACACAGGGAGATAGAGCATGCCTCCTAAAAAACGGAAAGTTGCTGAAAGAAGCGAAGCTTTATAATTTTTCGACGGAAAACCGTTTCCTGACATCGGTAAAGGTCGTGAAAATCGGGAATCGCCTCAAAGTTTACTTGAGTGATGAAATCGGGAATCAGAGGCTTGTCGCCGAAGTGGAAGCAATGGACATCAATGGGAAATATTCCGTAGAGGCAAGGGGCGCTCCCAAACTTCAAATCAGACAGATAATGATATGGGGGAAGGAGGCCGAATGAACAACAAAAGAAATTTTCTTATATTAGTTCTTCTGTCCCCGCTTCTGGTCTACGGCATTCTAAAAAATATATTTTATTGCGTCGGACAGATTAAAGATAATTACGCCGCCATCAGTTCTGAAGAAGGACTTTTATCGTTGGAGAAGCTCAGGGCGTCTGTAAAGCCCGAAATTGTATTGTTGCTGGAAAATCACATAAAATCAGGGAGCAGGTGTTTTTTTCGCGCGGAAGCGGGTGACAATGAAATCCTGACGGAACTTTATATCGCCTCGGCATCGTACCATTTCCCTTCTTCATCCTTTACATATCTCAATCCTGAAGGGATCAAAACCTGCGATTTTTTGATTTTCAACAAATCTTTTGAGTATTTTGTCAAGCGTGATCTGAAAACGCGCTATCCCGAAAAACGATTCGTGAAAATAAATGAAACCGGAAGGTTCTATCTGTATGAAATTGAGCGTTGAGGGAATAATTCTTTTCATATATTTTTTTGTAAGTCCGGCGATGGCCGGACGCATGATACTGTGGCGCATTCTGCCGTCGTGTTCGGGTTTGTCCGCCGTATGCGCGTCATTTTTTCTCGGCCACTCTCTTTATTCCGTATTTCTTTTTGCGATGTTTGGGTTGGGAATCGGCCTGAACCTTTTAAACGAGGGTGTTCTTCTCCTTTTGTTGACTGCTGCTTCATTTTTATTTGTCGGAGCCAAGGGCTTGCGTGATATCTTTGCGCCCGCGAAACCGTCTCTCCACCAAAACACGGAAACGGGACACAGAGTTTACCGCAGGATAATATTCACGGCGTTGTTATTTTTATTTCTTGCATTGATTCCAATCTTATTCGTTTTGTCGTTGTTTATGCCGGTCTCGGATCTTGCCGAAGTCGCGATTTGGTGTTACAAAGCGAAGATATTGGCTGTGGAGCCTGAGTCGTTCTTCCGCATTTTATCCGACGATGAAAGGCTCTTTGCTCAAGGCTCTTATCCTCCCGGCTTCCCATTTTTTCTTTTACCGTTTTTCCAGATTTGTGGAGAACAGAGCGATGTCATAGTAAAGATAATTCCTCCGATCACCGGACTGTTTTGCATCCTTATGGTCTACGATGTGTTGCGCCTGAATTCTGGAAGCAGGGGAATTGGGCTTTTTCTGACCTTGACATATGCCGCATCTTTCGGCTTCATAATGTGCTGTGTAAGAGTTTATGGCGACATGTTTTGCATAGCCCTCGCCATATTCGGAATCCACATTTTAGTCGAAATCGCGGACGAAAACAATTCCGTCCCCTGCGGCAAATTTAAACATTTCAAAATGATTTTCGCATCTTGTCTGTTTCTGAGCGCCTCGGCATGGTTCAAGAATGAGGGGTTGTTATACCTATTGTCGGCATTAACTATTTTCGCCGTTTTGAACCGCGGGAAAAACAGATATTATGAATGCATGATTTCGCTCGCGATTTCCGCGCTTATTTTCATTCTGCCGTGGCTGGCGGTCAGAATGCTCGGCGGATTGGAACTTCGCGACTTCTCGATCAGAAATTCCGTCCTGTCAGGAAATCTCAGCGAATACCGGCTGATAGCCAAATATTTAATGAGAGTCCTGTTTTCGGACATTATGTATTCAAACGGAATATGGATTTTGTTTTTTGCCATGGTTCTGGCCAATTGGAGACAGGCAATCATCCGTTCAGAACTGAAATTCATACTGCTTTTAATTGCGTTCCTTTTTTGCTTTTACTTCGTTCTGTTCTTTTTTTCCGTCAGGCCGCTTGAATGGCATTTGCGTTCGGCATGTCCGAGAATAATTCTTGTCCCAATGTTTACGGCGCTTCTTTTCATCGCAAGAATCTCCTCAACTACAGCGATCCGTAACATAAATGAGCCAGTTGCAAAACTCAAAACCGATGCCGATGAAGGAGATTATGAAATTCAGACGAGCCACAAAACCGGAGGCATACCCGAGGCGGTATGTCGAGGA
>JAGVIF010000473.1 GCA_020056205.1 Lentisphaeria bacterium
GCAACAGCGGTGTTGTTGCTGCTCCTACTCGAGGGCGAAGCGCCCCTCGTGGTAGATCAGCCGGAAGACGACCTCGATAACCGCTTCATCACAGAAGGTGTAGTACCCAAGATGCGCGAGGAGAAACGCCGTCGTCAGTTCCTGTTCGCTACGCACAATGCAAACATCCCTGTCCTTGGCGATGCAGAACTGATTGTCGGTCTTAGGGCAGCAGGCGAAGCTGGCGAGGGAAAGGCTGAGATGCCGATCGAACACATGGGGTCGATTGACGCTCGGCCAGTGCGAGAGCTTGTCGAAGAAGTTCTTGAAGGCGGCAAGGAGGCATTCGAGACGCGCCGACTGAAATATGGCTTCTAAGGATCTTTCATGACGAAGACGGAACTGATCGAGCTTATTCGAAATGGCGAGAATTCCGGCGTGGAGTTCAAGCGGGACACTATTGATAACCGCGCTCTCGCGAAGGAACTGGTGGCCTTTGCCAACTTGCAGGGAGGGCGCGTGCTGCTCGGAGTCGAAAACGACGGAACCATCTGCGGCATCACTCGAGATAACTTAGAAGAATGGATCATGACAGCGTGCAGAGATAAGATCCGGCCAGAATTGATCCCTTACTTTGAAATCCATCGTGATGTCGAGCCGGGTAAAAATGTCGCTGTTATCCAGGTGGAGAGCGGGTGGACTGCACACCATGTCTGGCACGACAACCACCGAATGTGGTACATCCGCGTCGGGACGCAGAGCCGTGAGCCGAGCCAGGAAGAACTGGAGCGTTTGTTCCAGCAGCGAGGTGGATTTCGTCTGGAAGTCCGACCGGTCTCTGGGTCTTCCATGATGGACCTCGACCGGAGGCGATTACGGGATTACTTTGCGCGTGTACGGCAACAGGAGGTTCCACCGGATGAAGATGAGGTGGGCTGGCGTATACTCCTTGTCAACACGGAGATCATGACAGAAGACGGCGGTAACTCTCCGGCTACAGTCGCAGGTCTTCTCTTATTCGGGCGCAACCCAAACCGTTTTCTTCCGCACGCTGGGATAGATGCTGTCGTGTACCCGGGATTGGAGAAGGACTACGCAGCCAAGGAACGCAGTCCTCTACGAGGCCCAATTGTACCGCTCTATAATGGACAGGGAGAAATTGTTGAGAACGGTCTTGTCGAGCAGGCAATCGATTTTGTACGCCGCAATACGACAATCGAGGCACGTCTTGACGAAAATGGTCGACGTCAAGAGCGTTGGAAGGACTATCCCTTGGAAGTGATTCGTGAGACCGTTGTAAATGCAGTAGCCCACCGTGACTATTCACTCTCGGCAACCGATATCGAATTGAGCCTTTACGGGAACCGCCTCGAAGTGATCTCTCCTGGAAGATTGCCGAACGGTATCACGCCCGAGCGGATGCGTACCGGTTGCCGTGCGGCCAGGAACCAGCTCATTAAGGACGTGATGCGTGATTACGGCTACCTGGAACACATGGGCATGGGTGTTCCCCGCAAGATCATCCGTGGGATGCTCGACCACAATGGAACCGACCCGGAGTTCATAGAGGACGGAGAGCGACTTATAGTCCGTCTTTGGAAGGAACCGCAGAAAACATGAAATGGAACCTGTATTTATCAATGGAGACTGTATTGTGAATCTTAGTAGCAAAAACTGCAATCTCAAGGACTGAAAAATCTGCGAATAGAAGACTTCCCTTTAGATAGACTGTTTCATTATCAGGACCGAACTGTTTTTGGATATTGGAGGATAAAATAATGGGAGTGGAGGCAATGGTCTTTTCTATATTTTCAACAAATCTCTGCATCACCGGACAGCAGAGCGGATGGCAGACTGGGTCTTTTGCCACTGGGCAAGGAGTTTTGCGAAGGAGTACCAATCAAAGTAATCAGCATCATCCCCCATCTGACCTGCCTCAAACTTTTTTAGAAAGGTATGGGTAGTGAGATGGTATTTTTGCTCAAACTCCTTTATGGCCTTTTTGTAAAAACCTATGGCGTTTGCGCATAGGGCATATTCCCGTTTTAGGGAAATTTTGACTTCGTTAGTAAAATTCATAAATTACTTATAAACTAAGGGGCTATGTAAGTCAAGGACCGTTTCATGTTTCATGTTCATATTATATAAGGCTCTTTAAACAGGAGACAGAATTAATAATCTTGCCCGGTAA
>JAGVIF010000346.1 GCA_020056205.1 Lentisphaeria bacterium
CATGGAGATTCTTATAGCTGCCCTGCTTGCCATAGCTGTCGCAGTCCCGGGCTGCCGCTATGAGACAAAAAAACACCGCATTGTTTTCGTCCTCGACGATTCGGCGTCAATGTCGGCTTCGGACGGCGAGTCTTCCGCCAGAGACAGGGCGGTTAAAGAAATAATTTCGATACTTGAAAAATACAGTCCGTTTGAAGTTTCTTTCATTGTTAGCGGGGAAAATGCAAGATTTGCCGCGGGCGGTCTCTCCGATATTGCGGAAGTTGGAAAGGTTTTAAATCTTTGGTCTCCGTCTAAAACATCGCACGACGCAAATCCGGCCATTAACTTGGCCTTTCAAATAGGCGGAGAGAATTCCAGCGTTTGTTTTATAACGGATCAGAATCCTTTGTTTGGCGACGACGGTTCTCCTCTGATTCGGGACGGGCTTGTCTGGCACGGATTCGGACGCCCCCTTGCCAACCGCGCTTTCACATCGGCGTCGCGAAAATCGCAAATCGGGTCATCTACGGAAACGGTTTTTGCGGAAATCGCAAATTATTCCGACTCTGAATCTCCGCGCGAAATCAGCCTCCAGGCGAGCCAAGGGGAAAAAATCCTTTTCAAAGAAAAAATCAAGACGAGTAAAACCGGGGCAGGAATCTCCGCCGCGAAACTGTCGGTTGAAATACCTTCCAACAGGGAGGCTCCGTTGACGCTTGCGATACTTGACGACGATGCCCTTTCGCTCGACAATTCGGTTCTCCTTCTTTCGGAGATTCGTCCTCCGGTAAGAGTTGCCGTGAGAATTCCTGGCGCCGCCGAAAATGAAAAACTTTTGCGGAAATATGTTGACAGAGCGCTGCGCGCGCTTGGCTCTGAAGTGTTGGTTGTTGAAGAGGACGCGAGTCTGGAAATAAATCTGCAAGAGGCGGCTCAGATCCGGAAATCCGCATTGGAATCATCGGACGCATGGTTTCTCTCATTTGCTCCCGGAGAAAAAGCGAAGGCGATATTTTACGGCCCGTATATATGCGACAAAAGCAATCCACTGCTGGAAGATATTTATCTTGAAGGAGTTAGGTGGGCTATTGTTGATTCCGCCGCTGACGGAGCCGCGCCGTCGTTGATATCATACAGGAATGTTCCGCTTTTATATGAGCCGGTGTCCACAGGCGATTCGCGTTGTTTCTTTATGAACTACGCGATATTGGATTCGAATTTTCACAAGACGGCGTCATGGCCGGTGTTTTTTTACAAACTGATAAAGGAAAGGGCGAAATCCCTGCCCGGTTTTCACAGGAGGAACTATCGTCTGGGAGAAAAAGCGGCTTTAAAGCTCGCGGAGGGCGGATTCAAACCGCGCATATTCTGGAGTTCTTCTCTCGCGGATAAAAATTCTCTTGAAATTCCTTTCTCCACTGATGAGAAAAACTTTGTCCATTTCGCTCCTGAATACCCCGGCGTCTGCAAGGTTAAAATTTCATCCGGCGCCAAGGAATCGGAAATGGCGGCTTTCAATTTTCTTTCACATGATGAGTCCGATTTGCGCAAACTCAGTTCGTCGGTTTATGGGCGGGAGGAATTCGCCTCGATGGAGGCTGAACTATGGCGGGAGCAGTCGTGGATTTTTATTCTTCTTGCAATGCTGCTCGCGTTTTGCCGCGCGCTTTTGATCAAAAAAGAGGAGGGCTTGTCGTGGGTTTGACTTTTAATGCCCCGATATGGCTGATTTTTCTCCCGCCTGCGTGGGGGATTTGCGTCAGGAGGAAAGATTTTCTCTCGCTGAAGAATATTGCGGCGTTTTTATTTGCAACCGGACTTGTCCTGGCGCTCGCGCAGCCGGTTATAAAAAAGACATCGCGCGGGGGAACTATTGTTTTAGTCGCCGACCGTTCCGCGTCTATGCCTAGCGATGCGGACAGGCGCCACGCTGAAATAATTTCCATGCTTGAAAAAGAAAAAGGCGGCAACGACAAAATAGCGGTTGTCGGTTTTGCGGAAAAAATTTTTGTGGAACAGGTTCCGACGAAAGCGCCGTTCGGCGGATTCGAAGGCGATTTTTCAGGGAACGCCTCGGACATGAGCGGCGCCGTCAAGACGGCATTGTCGTTGATTCCTGAAGACTCGTCCGGAAGGATTTTGTTTGTGGGCGACGGATTTTACACCGGCGCAAATCCGGCGGATATTCTCGCCGGCGGGATGCGCGGAATTACTTTCGACTTCAGACATATTTCAAAAGGCGGAACGAGTGATCCGGCGATAGCATCGTTTGATATCCCGGGAAAAGTTGAGAAGGGAGAGTTGTTTCGCATGGACGCTGAATTGAGGATTCCTCCTGGCGTCAAAGGGATGAAATACTCTCTTGTGAAAAATGGAGGCAAAATATTGGCTTCCGGGGTTTTGCGAATTTCGCAGGAGAATGAAAGATTTTCTTTTTACGACAAAGTTGATGAGGCTGGATTCACAAGTTATTCGTTAAGGATTTATCCGGACGGCGATGACCCGGTTCCGCGCAACAACACCGCCGAAAATGCGCTCTTTGCGGAAGGAACGGGAAAAATTTTTCACGTCGGGCCGCCTGATTCAGGGCTTGTCCGCATCGCCTCCGCGAACGGCCTGCAGGTGGATCATTTCGCCCCGGAAGATGCGGATATTTCGCTCTTCAGGCTTGGGGCTTATGGCTCCGTCATTCTCGAAAATGTCACGGCCAATTCGATTGGATACAAAGGGCAGGAGGCGTTGAAGAGCTTCGTCTCCGATGCCGGAGGCGGGCTGATGATGACCGGCGGAAAAAGGAGTTTTGGCGTTGGCGGCTACTTCAGGTCTCCTGTCGAAGATGTTCTGCCGGTTACGATGGAGATAAGGCGGGAGCACAGGAAGTTCACGTCCGCAGTAGTGGTTGCGCTTGATCGCAGCGGAAGCATGGCTGTTCCCGTCGGAGACAAGCTCGTTAAGATGGATTTGGCGAACAGAGGCGCCGCTTCGATTCTTGAGTTGCTTACGGATAACGACATGATCGGCGTAGTGGCTGTTGACTCGCAGGCGCACATAGTCCACAAATTGTCAACGATCTCCGGCCGGAGGGGCGAGATAAGGCGGAAAATTCTTGGAATAAAATCAATGGGGGGCGGCATATTTATTTACGAGGCGCTGCTTCGTTCAGCGAAACTCATCGCCGATGCGAACGCCGCGACAAAACATATTATTCTTTTTGCCGACGCCGCCGACTCGGAAGAACCGGGAGATTACGAAAAGCTGATCGCTCATCTGCGGAAAAACGGAGTAACCCTGAGCGTAATCGGGCTCGGAACAGAAAAGGATTGCGATGCGTTCCTGCTTAAGAAAATAGCCTCTCTCGGAGGGGGAAATATGTTCTTTTCAAACCGCCCTGAGGAACTCCCGCAGCTTTTCGCGCAGGATGTGATAACAGTTTTTAAAGGAGCGTTTCTTGAGGAGGAAATCCCGCTCGCGCTCGCGGCGGATTTGCCTTTGATAGCGGAAATTCCGGCGGCAGCGCCTCCCCCTCTGGGCGGAGCCAATGTCTGTTTTTTGAAGCCGGGCGCCTCATTGGGCATATCCGGCG
>JAGVIF010000298.1 GCA_020056205.1 Lentisphaeria bacterium
GAATGCCGCTAAGTTAAGGTGCAATTCGAAGTAGCGCGGGTCTATCTGACCCGCGATTCTCGGGTCAGATAGACCCGATTTACCCTATGGCGACTGCCTTAACTTAGCGCCATTCGGGTCACGCAAGGAAGAATCATTAAAAATTGTTCGTCGAGGCGGTAAAAATTCCGTTTCGGGGTATGTTCTGGAAAGAAAAATTAAAGAAAAATTGTTTGATTATCAACACATTATGAATTATTTATGTCGAATCCGCCGCAGATTCAGGTTGAAGCCATGCGTGTTTTGCGCGTTGTCGGTTTTAATTTTTCACTCGTGCTATTCTTATCCTCCTATGCCGGAAGCGGTAGAGTCAAGCGAATACAAAAAACTCGCAAGGGAACAACACAGGGGACTGCCGGACAACAGCAAGACGCTCACTGTTGACAACGCCGTGGAGATTGCCCTTGCAAACAATCCCGATTATCGTTCGGCAAAACATGCGGTAACTGCCGCATGGGCAAGATTTTATGCGGCGGGGTCGGCTTATCTGCCAACGTTGTCGGCGGATTACAGCATAACTGAATACAAATACGTGCCGTTTGCTCAGGGCGGAACCGGAAGAGACAATTATAATCGTTACTCAAATAAAACCGGGGCGCTGCAGGCCGACTGGGAGGTTTTCAACGGACTTGTCACGACGATGACAGTTATATCGGCGAGGAAAGAGGCGTCCCAGTACGAGGCTCTCGACCGCGACTCCAGAAGACTGCTGATTCAAAACGTGATCAACAGCTACAACAACGTCCTCCTTGCGAAGGAAAATATAAGAATAGCCGCCGAAGACATGAATTTCAACGATAAGCTTCTCAAGGAAACAGAAATTAAATATGAAGCCGGGGCTGTTGCTCTCAGCGAACCGCTCAATTTCAGAGTGAAAGCCAACGAGGCCAAAAGCGCGCTCGTGGATCAAACTTACAATTACGCGGCGGCGAAGTTTGTTCTCGCCGAGCTTATGGGGGTGACGGAGGCGAAAATTCCGGATGATGTTGTGTTCGTTCAAAACGAGGATAAGAAGTTTACATTATCCTCGGAATTGGATATTTATCTTGACTCCGCCCTCGCAAACCGTCCGGACTTGGAGGCTTACAGGAAGGGGCTTGAAATGGCAAGATACGATCTATGGGCAAAATACGGGGCGTTTTTCCCGACAGTTTCCGCGCAGGGCGCTTACGGATATTCCAGAGACGATTCAGGTTACAGCGGGCGCTATCAATACAGGTCGAGAACGCAGGACAGGAATCTCAATTACGGGGTTAGCGCAAACTGGACGATATTCAGCGGCGGACGCAGGATAGCGGATCTCAGAGAGGCGCAGGCTCTCCTCGCCGAAGCCCAGGAAAATCTCATAGAAAGATGGATACAAGTCGTCATGGAAGTTCGTCAGGCGTTCGAGAATGCCAAAAGGGCTTACGAACAGGTAAAAATATATAGTGAGACGCTTGAGCTTGTCCACAAGACAAGAGGCCTTGTCGAGGAAGAATACAAAGCCGGAAATACGTCTTTGACGAGGCTCAACGAGGCTCAAAAAGACCTTGTGAACGCGGAATCCAATCTGGTCAGTTCGCGCATCGCGCTTGAAAATGCCAAGGTTCAGATCAACGCCGCAACAGGCTCACTTTGAATGAAATCCGCGAATCAATCCTGCTCCAAACCTGAACTCCTGTCTCCGGCGGGCAATTTGTCAGCCGGAATCGTCGCGCTCGAAAATGGCGCTGATGCCGTCTACTGCGGACTTGAGAAATTCAACGCCCGCGAAAGAGCGGAAAATTTTTCATTCGACGACCTCTCAAGGCTTGCGACTTTCGCGCGCGAAAAAGAAAAAAAAGTTTATGTCGCTTTCAACACTCTCGTAAAAGAATCCGAAATCCCTGAGGCGGCGGATTTTATTGCGAAAATCGCAGAAATCGGCGCGGACTCTCTTATTGTGCAGGATATTGGAATAGTCCGCCTTGTCCGGGAATATTTTCCATCTCTCCCAATCCACGCCTCAACACAAATGGCAATCCACAACAGCGACGGCGCGAAAATCGCAAAAGACATGGGCATAAGCAGAGTTATCCTCGAAAGGCAACTCACTTTTGACGAGATTCGCCTCATAAGTGAAAATTCTCCGGTTGAAACGGAAATATTCATACACGGCGCGATGTGCTGTTCTCTCTCCGGACAATGCCTGTTTTCATCATGGGTCGGAGCCTTCAGCGGCAACAGAGGAAAATGCAAACAGGCGTGCAGATTCCCCGAGATGACGGACGGAAAAACGCAATACCCTCTCTCGACAAGAGACCTTTCGATGATAGAAAAAATCCCCATCCTGAAAAAAATGAAAATATCCTCATTCAAAATTGAGGGAAGACTGCGCGGAACAGACTACGTGAAAAATGTCGTTTCCGCATATCGGATGATGATTGACGCCACGCCGGAAGAGGAAAATGAAATACTAAAACAATCAAAGAAAATCATCTCTTATTCCCTTTCCC
>JAGVIF010000403.1 GCA_020056205.1 Lentisphaeria bacterium
ATACCGCCTTGGGTATGCCTCCGGTTTTGTGGCTCGTCTGAATTTCACAATCTCCTTCATCGGCGCTGGTTTTGACTTTTGCAATTGGCTCTAGTGTCTTCATTTATTCTGAACGCTGAACCCTAAACGCTGAACCTTGAACGATGAACGCTATCAGTTGGAGCCAGCTCCCGGATTTGAACCGGGGACCAACGGTTTACAAAACCGTTGCTCTACCGCTGAGCTAAGCTGGCATTGTTTTTTTGAAGACCAAACAATAGACCATAAATAAAATTAATCAAGATTTTTCCCTTATTGATTTGAAAAAAATAACGGACTAACTATATATGTATTTCCGAAAAATCTTTTCCGGAGGCTTAGAACAGTGACCAAGAACACCCAGTTTATTTTGGAGACCCTTCAAGAGAACGGGATGGTAACCGACGCCCAGGTAAACGAGGCGTGGGAGAAGGTCGCGCAGTCGGGCGGAAAACTTGATGTAATAGATTCCCTCAAAGAGCTTAAATACTTGGACGGCAACGAGTTGCTGAATGTTCTTGCCCAACAGTACGGGCTTGAGGTCGTTGACCTGTCGTCTTATGTAATTGATCCTGATGTGATTCAGACCATGACCGCCGACATTGTCAGGCAATATAAAGTCATCCCTATATCAAGAAATGAAAATATCCTCACGATAGCCACAAGCGACCCTTCGGATTTGGAAACAGTTGACGCCCTTCGTTATATCCTGAAATGCGACATAGAAACGGTGGTCGCATCCAAGGAACAGATCAGCAGCATGATGGATCATCATTACGGAAACATAGAGCAAAATGTTGAGAGCGTTCTCAAGGGAATGGAGACCGACGCGGATATAGAGCTGAGGGCGGCCGGCGGCGAGGAGGCGGTTGAGGAAGACGCCCCTATTATCAAGCTGGTTTCCCTGATAATCGTCGAGGCGATAAAGATGAAAGCAAGCGATATTCATCTCGAGCCGATGGAAAAAAAATACAGAGTCAGGTACAGGATTGACGGCGTTCTTTCGGAAATGGAAAGTCCGCCAAAATATCTTCAGTCAAATATAAACAGCCGTCTGAAAATCATGGCAAGGCTTGACATATCCGAGAAGCGCGTTCCGCAGGACGGAAGAATACAATTGAAGGTGGAAGGCAAAGACATAGACCTGCGCGTTTCCACAATTCCAACAACGCACGGCGAGAGCATAGTAATGCGAATTCTTGACAGGGCGAGCATACAATTGGATATTCCCAAGCTTGGTTTCTTCAGCGACGACCATGAGCTTATAAACAAGATAGTCGCTCTGCCGGACGGAATATTCCTTGTTACCGGGCCCACCGGCTCCGGAAAATCCACATCGCTTTACGCATTCCTCAACTCTATAAATTCTCCCCATAGAAAAATTATAACCGTGGAAGACCCCGTTGAATATCAGCTTGGAGGAATTAATCAGGTGCAGGTTATGGCGTCAATAGGCATGACCTTTGTCGCGGCTCTCAGGGCAATGCTGCGCCAGGCGCCGAATATTGTCATGGTAGGTGAAATAAGAGACATTGAGACTGCTGAAATAGCCGTGAACGCCGCTCTTACCGGGCACCTGGTATTCAGCACTTTGCACACCAACGACGCCCCGGGCGCGGTCACGCGTCTCATAGACATGGGAATAAAACCTTTCTTAGTAGCCTCATCGCTGAGAGCGGTCATGGCGCAAAGGCTTGTCCGAAGGATATGTAAAAACTGCGCCGTTCCATATGAGCCGAACGAGGAGGAGCTTCAAATAATGGGGCTTGACAGCGATTTTGTGAAAAATTCAAAGCTCATGAAAGGCCGCGGATGCGCCGAATGCAAAGGCAAGGGTTACAGGGGAAGGATGGGAATATACGAAATTTTTATAGTAAACACGGAGCTGCAAACCCTTATTTACGAGAAAGTTCCGGCAAGCGTGATAAGAGACGCCGCGAGAAAATCGGGGATGAGAACTCTCCGTGAAGACGGAATAAGAAAAGCGGCCGCCGGAATGACTACGCTCGAAGAAGTTCTTGCGGGCACCATAATGGATGAAGAATAACGAAAAACGGAGGGCTAACGATGCTTGATCCTGAAAGCCAAATTCTGAAAGACATGTTTTTACAGGAAGGGATTTGCTCGGAAAATCAAATACTGGAGGTAGAAGAGGAGTTCCAAAGGACAGGCAAACCTTTTTCAGATCTGCTTATAGACTTTGGGCTAACCACCGAGGACGACATGCTCCAGCTAATCGCCACGAGCCTCGCCACTGATGTAGTTGACCTGAAGGACGTTGAACTTGAAAAAAACATTGTTGACATGGTAGACCCTGAGTCAGCCAGAATGTACGGAATAATTCCCCTCTCTTTCGACGGAAGCACGCTCACAATCGCTTCGAGAAATCCCTTAAACTATCATATTTCAGACGATCTCAGATTCATTCTGAATAAAAATATTCACATCGTGGTGGGGAAAGAAAAACAGATAGACGCCAAGATCGAAAAATATTATCCGTTAGTGGCGGAGAGCATGCATGACATGCTTGAATCTCTTAACATAGATGTGCAGGAAGGCGGGGAAGGCTTTGAAAGTATTCAGGACATAGCGGACATGGCCAACGACGCGCCAATCGTCAAATTTGTGGACGTTATCATGTATCAGGCTATAAAAGCGAAAGCGAGCGACGTCCATTTTGAGCCTTTCGAAAAAGAATTCAAAATAAGGTACAGGGTTGACGGAGCTCTATACGAAATGGCTCCCCCGCCAAAAAACCTCGCGATCCCCGTTATAAGCCGCGTGAAAATAATGAGCGGCCTTAATATTTCGGAGCGGCGTCTGCCGCAGGACGGAAGAATACAGTTGAAAATAGGCGGGCGCCCGGTTGACCTTCGCGTGTCCACTCTGCCAACCCAGTTCGGAGAATCCGTCGTTCTGCGGGTGCTTGATAGATCTGTTGTCAACCTCGACCTTGATGTCCTCGGGATAGGAGAAGATGTCCTCAAAGAAATAAGACGGATAATACGTCTCCCGAACGGAGTCCTGATAATCACAGGGCCAACCGGCTCAGGGAAGACGACAACACTCTATTCGGCGCTGAAAGAAATTAATAGTCCCGAGGACAAATTGCTCACCGCCGAAGACCCCGTGGAATATGACCTCGAAGGCATAATACAACTGCCTATACATGAATCAGTGGGGATGACTTTTGGCAGAGCGCTCAGAGCATTCCTCCGACAAGACCCCGACATAATAATGATAGGGGAAATACGCGACCTCGACACGGCTCGGATGGCTATTCAGGCGGCTCTGACCGGACACTTCGTCTTTTCCACTTTGCACACTAATGACGCTCCGGGCGCGATTACCCGGCTTATAGATATGGGCATTGAACCATTTCTCATAACATCATCCCTCACCGGAATTTTTGGACAACGGCTGATTAGAAAAATATGCGTGAATTGCAAAACGGAATTCAACCCGACGGAAGAGGATATTAAGAATCTTGGATTGTCGCGGGAAGAAATCGGCGACAGAAAATTCTACTACGGCAAAGGATGCCAAGCGTGCAACAACAGCGGATACAGAGGAAGAAAGGCGATTTGTGAATTGATGCCTATGAATAACGCCACCAGAAAACTTATAATGGAAAGAGCTCCGACTATCGTCCTCAAGGAAAAAGCGCGCGAACTTGGGATGAGGACTCTTAGAGAGGACGGCATTCGCTCAATCCTGGACGGAGAAACTACCATAGAAGAAGTTTTGAAATACACCACAGCTTAAAAAAACAGGGAGATAATTTTATGGAATTGGAGATAGGAGATTTGCTTCAACTCGTTGTAGATGAGGGAGTAAGCGATTTACATATAGAAGTGGGATCCCCCCCAATGCTCAGATTGCACGGCTCATTGACTCCGATAGATGCTCCTGTGCTTACTCCGGAGAATACAGAAAAACTTGTCCGCGCGGTGGCCTCGGACACTCACGTTCAAAAACTAAAACAGGACGGAGGCGTTGACTTCGGTTTTGCGTTCAGCAACAAGGCGCGCTTCAGGGTCAGTTGTTTTTTCCAGAAAGGCCACCACGGAATGGTTATGAGGCAGATACCAAATAAACTGCTTTCCCTCGATCAAATAGGGCTGCCTCCTTCTATCAAAGACCTGCTATACCGTCCCAGAGGGCTTGTCCTTGTGACCGGCCCGACCGGCAGCGGAAAATCAACCACCCTCGCATCAATGTTGAACGTAGTGAACGAGGAGCGCGACTGTCACATAGTAACGGTTGAAGACCCTATCGAATTTTATCATAACCATAAAAAAAGCATTGTTATACAAAGAGAGGTGGGCGTTGACGTGCCTTCTTTCAGCGAAGCTCTCAAAAGAGTTCTGCGCCAGGACCCCGATGTTATACTTGTCGGCGAAATGCGGGACTTGGAAACTATGGAGGCCGCAGTTACCGCCGCTGAAACAGGGCATCTTGTCTTCGCCACTTTGCATACCACCGGAGCGGCGAGAACCGTTGACCGGATCGTGGACGCTTTTCCGTCCGCTCAACAGGAACAAATAAGAACACAGCTGGCTTCCTCAATAGTGGCCGTAATCTCGCAGGTGCTCTTGCCAAGATGCGACAAGCCCGGCAGAGTAGCCGCTTTCGAAATAATGATGGCTACCCCTTCAATACGCGCTCTTATCAGGGAAAATAAAACATACAGGATCACATCCGACATACAAACCGGAGCCAAATACGGGATGAATACCCTTGATTCACACTTGCTTGAGTTGTACGAACGACATATAATATCCTACGGTGAAATGCTTACGAAAGCCCAAGATGCGGAAAGTTTGCTCCAAAAACTTGAAGGCGGACAGAAGAAGCGGTAGATTAGGGAAGTTGAGCCAATTGCAAAACTCAAAACCGATGCCGGCCTGTCTGCGCGCCGCGCACAGGCCGATAAAGGAGATTATGAGTTCTGCAATTGGCTCAATAAATGTTCAATAAAACCAAAAGGGAGGTTCTTACCATGCCTATTTTTCAGTACACAGCTATGGACTCCGGCGGAAAAGAAAAAAAAGGACGGATGGACGCCGCCAACGAACAGGCAGTCGGCCAGGCGCTCAAAGAGCAGGGGATGTTCCCCACTTCAATAAAAGAGGACGCTTCCGCGGCTAAAAAATCCGCAAAAGCAACGCCGGGAGCCGGCGCGGGCAAAAAGGGCGGATCAATGATGAGATCGGGGCTGTCATTCGGCGCTCCCAAGGTCAAATATAAAGACCTGATGATTTTCACCAGGCAACTCTCTATCCTTTTGGACGCGGGACTTCCCCTTGTCCGTTCCCTCAGAACACTCGAAAAACAGGCAAAAAATCATGCGGTAAAGCGGATCGTCGGCGACTCGGCAAACTCCGTTGAAGGCGGTTCAACATTTTCTGAAGCTCTCGCTCAAAACCCAAAGTCTTTCGACAAACTTTATTTGAATATGGTGAGAGCCGGAGAGGCGGCGGGCGCCATGGAAACAATTCTTGCCCGTCTCGCCGGATTCCTTGAAAAGGCCGCTAGGCTCGCGGCAAAAATTAAATCCGCAATGGTATATCCCGTCGTTGTATTGACCATCGCAACAACTATTACCGCAGGATTGATGGTCTTCATCGTCCCTAAGTTCAAAAAAATATTTGAAGAACTTCTCGAAGGCGTGGCTTTGCCGCCTCTTACGCAATTTGTCATAATGGTAAGCGATATCATGAAAAACAATTTTATAATGGTTGCCATCGTCATGTTTGTTCTCGTAGTGATATATAAGTTATTGAGCAAGACCGCAAAGGGAAAACACTTTTTTGATTGGCTGAAATTCAGAATGCCTCTTCTCGGCCCTATTGTGTCGCGCTCCGCCATAGCGAAGTTCTCAAGAACGCTCGGAACCCTGATGTCTTCCGGCGTTCCGGTCTTGAACGCCCTTCAAATCGTAAGGGAAACTTCAGGCAACGAAGTGGTGTCAGGCGCAATTCAAAAAGTTCACGACGCCGTAAAAGAAGGTGAAGGAATAGCCAAGCCGCTTTCCGCGACTAAAGTCTTTCCCGACATGGTGATAAGCATGATAGAGGTCGGAGAGGAGACAGGAAAACTTCCGGATATGCTTGATAAAATAGCCGACACTTATGATGAGGAAGTTGACAACGCCGTTGATGCCTTGACATCAATGATTGAGCCTTTGATGATTATATTCCTCGCCGTAGTCGTAGGAACAATAGTAATAGCTCTGTTTATGCCCCTGATAAAAATCATAGAAGTCCTCGGCGGCAGCTGAGATGAATCATGCCGGCAGAATACTTTGCGTAGACTATGGCACTGTCAGAGCCGGAATAGCCGTAAGCGATCTCACGAGAACATTCGCGCAGCCAAAAGAATATATCAAAAATGACGGACTCCGCCTGCTCTCCATTAAAATATCAGAACTTATCCGCCAAACCGAATCCTCAGTCCTCGTCATAGGCCTCCCCAAAAAACTTAATGGGAGCGAAGGCAGGGAAACAGAAAACATATACTCTCTAAAAAAAATTATGGAGGAAGATTTTTCTATAGAGACAGTTCTGTGGGACGAAAGACTGAGCACCGTATCCGCCGAAAAAGCCCTGCTTGAATCAAATATGTCAAGAAAAAAACGAAAAGAAAAAATTGATTCCGTCGCGGCGGCGATAATCCTCCAAAATTATCTCGATTACATTAGCGAGCCGATTGCAAAACTCAGCTTTTAAGAAGTAGCGCAAGCCTCCGGCTTGCAGGCAAACAAGCCGGAGGCTTGTTCTAAATCGCGTTTTGCAATTGCCTCACATTGTCAACTGCTTTTCGCAAAAAAAGAATAAAAATATGAATGAACTGATTGGAAGTTTGGAATCTTCTCTTACCGACTCCGCCCCGCAAATAACTGTGTTTCCGCCGGCAAAAAACAAATACAATGGGATTGGAATCGTGATACTTCCCGGAGGAGGATATGGCATGCTTGCTGAACATGAGGGAAAAGGCTACGGGGAATTTTTCAGTAAAAATGGTTTCGCCTGTTTTGTGGTTAAGTACAGATTGGGTTCCGGGGGACACAGGCACCCGGCAATGCTTGAGGATGCGCTGGCGGCGATTGAAACCGTTCGGAAATACTCGGAGAAATCCAGGCTTGGACTGAAGAAAGTCGGGATTATGGGATCTTCGGCGGGCGGACACTTGGCGGCACATTCGCTCGTGGACTACGCAAAATATAAAAGTTCCGTCCCGCTTCGTCCTGATTTCGGAATCCTCTGCTATCCCGTGATTGATATGAGGGGAAATTTCCGTCATCAGGGTTCCCTCAACAACCTTATCGGGGAAAATCCACCGGAAAAACTGATTGACGAAGTCGCCTGTCTCGATCATGTGTCCGAAAAAACTTCCCCCTGCTTCATCTGGCACACTTGGGAGGATTCGGGAGTTCCGGTGGAAAACAGTCTGCTTTTTGCGTCGGCGCTCAGAAAACACGGAGTGCCCTTTGAGCTTCACGTTTACGAAAAGGGGAGCCACGGTCTGGGGCTAAACACTGACTTCCCATGGGCACAGGACTGCATCCGCTGGCTGACTGCTGAATGAGCCAATTGCAAGACTCAAAACCGATGCCGATGAAGGAGATTATGAAATTCAGACAAGCCGCAAAACCGGAGGCATACCCAAAGCGGTATGTCGAGGATTTTGC
>JAGVIF010000073.1 GCA_020056205.1 Lentisphaeria bacterium
CAATAAGAAACTGCCAAGAAAGAGACACGCTAACCTGTCTGCGTGCGGGCACGCACAGGCAGAAGCTGTGAACTCCAACGGCAGTTTCAAAGGAGAAAACTCTTCTACTTTCTCCTTCTCCCTTCAGTCTTTAGCCTTCCCCCTTTTTGCTTTTTTCACAGGCAAGATGCCTGTGCTACACTCTCGCATTTCCGAACTCCGGATTCGACGAGCTCACCGCAAGCAAGCTCACTGCGGACAAGCTCACCGCAGGCCGAACTTCTCATTTGGTTTAGCGTTCGATTCCGATTCCGATTTTAAAACCCTGAACGCTGAACGCTGAACGGTGAACCCTTTCTTTATTCTTTTGGGTTGCGGGCAAAGCCCGCCTTAGAGTTCGTTGATGCGCGAAATCGAAATTCAGATAGAATTTAGTTTCTTATCGAAAAACTGCAAGGCTCGCATTTTTCTTTGAGTTTCCGAAAGATTGATGTATATTCCGGTTGCATATCAACAAAAAAACGGAGGTCTCTAATGAAGAAATTATTAAAAATCATCGTCGCGCTCGCAATCGTTGCCGCGTTTTTCAAAACCTTGCCGGCTGTGGAACGCCCTACCCTTGCCGTCATGCCGTTCATTATAGACCAGAGCCTTGAAATACGAATAGGAGACCTTGTCATAGCGCCGTCCGTAATCGAAAACGAATTCTCCGATCAGGTGCTCCAAAACCTTGTAAAATCCAGAAAGTTCGATGTCCTCGAAAGGGCGAATGTGAAAAAGATAATGAACGAAAACAATCTCACGGAGTCCGACTACGCCAAACCGGGCGAGGCGGAAAGAATCGGAAAACTCCTTGTCGCCGACTACATCGTCGTCGGATACATAGACAGGCTGGAATTTATTCTTGAACAAAAAAATATTCAGATTACCGGGGAGCGAAGCTTAAAACTCACCGGAACATTCAAGACACATTTCAGAGTGGTTGAAACAAAATCCGGAAAAATAGTCTGTGCGCAGAGCATAGAAGAAAAACTTAAAAGCAGCGACATTCCCTTTCAGGAACGCAAAGATATGACCGGCGGCGATTTCAGGGACAGGCTTTTCAGCGCGGCGGCCGTAAAATCATGCAACTATGTTCTTGAAGGGATATATCCGATAAAGATCGCCTCAATATCAGGGAACGAGCTTACTCTTAACCGCGGAGACGGCTCCGGACTGGTCAAGGGCGACCATCTCGATGTTTTCGAACTCGGCGACAGCGTCAAAGACCCTGACACCGGCGAAGTTCTCGGCTCTTCCGAAAGCAAAGTCGGGGAGATAGAGGTTACGGATGTCCTCCAAAAATTCTCAAAAGCGAAAATAATATCTTCCACAGGTATTATCACGGACGGAAGCATATGCCGCAGAATTAAATCTGTCAAAATTGAAGAAGCTCCGGCGACCCCAAGGGTCACGCCGGGATGGTAGAATTTGCGGTGAGCGTCGTCATGGACAAAATCATAATCAGAGATTTGAGGTTTGAGACATTTGTCGGAACCTTCCCAAAAGAAAAAAAAATCAAACAGGAAGTCATTCTCAACATCGAAATGGTTTGCGATTTTCGCAAAGCGTGCCTGAGCGACAATCTTTCAGACACCGTTGATTATAAATTGGTTAAACAAAAAATCATAGTTCTTGTCGAAACCGGTAAATTCAACCTGATAGAAAAAATCGCCGAAGACACCGCTCGGATATGCCTGTCAACAAAGGGCGTGAACTCCGTAAAAGTCACAGTTGACAAACCCGGCGCCCTGACAAAAGCCCGCAGCACCGCCGTCCAAATAGAAAGACCGTGAGTAAATATTCACCGAACCCTGCCTCTGTCTGCGCGCTGGGCAGGTAGGGTTTACTG
Organism: Lentisphaeria bacterium; assembly: GCA_020056205.1. Lineage (GTDB taxonomy): Bacteria > Verrucomicrobiota > Lentisphaeria > Victivallales > GWF2-50-93 > JAGVIF01. The sequence goes on from JAGVIF010000073.1 coordinate 1,871, forward strand.
AACTTAATACGCGTCGTCTCGCCGCCGCGCATTTGCGCCGCCGGGGATGCCTTCACGGAATCAGGGAGTCGCATAAGCCTCCGGCTTGTGATTTGATTGATTTAAGAATAAATTAAATAATGAAAACACAAGCAAAAAGAAGGCAGGAGACAGAATTCAGCATTTGCTGTATCCGCATGAAGCGCATTTCAGACAGTTTTCCTGACTGTATAATGACCATTCATTGCATTGCGGGCATATCATCATTTTTTTCTTTTTGCCGGAGGCGCTTGTGTTTGTTTTCTCTCCGTTTCCGTTTTTGGGCTTCATCATTCCGAGTTTGATGAGGTGTTTTTCTATTACAAAGCCGATATCGGCGGCAAGGGACGGCACGTATTTCCCCTCGGAGAAATATCCTCCGTTCGGGTCATATATGCTCTTTAACTCATCAACAAGGAAACCCGGATCCGGTTCGCGCCTGAAGACCGCCGAGATAAGGCGCGTCATTGCCACTATCCAGCTGAAATGCTGGAGATTTTTGGTGTTTATAAACAACTCGTAAGGACGGCGGCCGCCGTTCTCGATGATGTCATTTATGGTGAGATATAGCGCGTCCGGCGACAGAGGCGTTTTTATTTTGTAAGTTGTTCCTTCAAGTTCCCTCGGCCTAGGCAGATTTGAATCCACCAGTATCGGGGCTTTTTTTTCTTCCTCATTTTTTTTATCATCTTTTATGAGAACTCCGGATATGTGATCGGAAGGACGAAATGTAGTGCACCCTTTGAGTCCCTTGTCATAGGCCTTCATATAGATATTTTTAAAGTCCTGATAGGGGAAATTTTCCGGAACGTTGATGGTTTTTGAAATGGAACTGTCAACATATTTTTGCAGAACTGCCTGAATTTCAAGATGTTGATCCGGGTGAACGTCGTCGCTTGTGACGAAATAATCGGGAATTTTTTTGACTCCTTTGTGAGATTCAATAAATTTCATGTAAGCGTAGTCGCAGACATCCACCGTTTTCGTGTCGTGTTCATCTCCGTTCCTGATTTTTCTTTTGTAGTCCAGCGCAAAGAGAGGCTCCAGCCCGCTCGACACATTTCCCGCAAAAAGACTGATTGTCCCTGTCGGCGCTATTGAGATGAGATGCGAATTGCGAATTCCGCGCTTTGAGATCGAGTCCATGATTTCACCGGGCAAAACTGAGAGAAAAGCCGAAGAAGCGTATTTTCCCGCGTCAAAAAGAGGGAAGGAACCTTTTTCGCCGGCAAGAACGGATGACGCCTCGTATGCGGAATATGTGATTGTCCTCATTATGTCTTCGGCAATGTTTAGGGAGTCTTTCCCCCCGTATTTCAGCCCAAGAAATATCAGGGCGTCGGCAAGCCCTGTGATTCCGATGCCCATCCGCCGCTTGCGTTGAGCTTCAAGTTGTTGAGCTTTGAGCGGATAGCCGCTTATTTCAATTATGTTGTCAAGGAAACGCACCGCTGTTTTTACGGTTTTTTCTATTGCGGACAAGTCAATCCCGGCGTTTTTTGAAAACGGCATTTTTACAAATCTGCTGAGATTGATTGATCCCAGCAGGCATGCGCCATATGGGGGCAGAGGTTGTTCGCCGCAGGGGTTGGTCGCTTTTATCTCTTCGCAGTAGCGCAGGTTGTTCATTTCATTCACTTTGTCTATGAAAATCACACCTGGCTCCGCGAAATCATAAGTTGATTTCATTATCAATTCCCAGAGTTCAACGGCGTGAACTGTCTTGCGGACTTCCCCGTTGAAGACCAGTTCCCACATTTCGTTGTCTCTTACAGCCTGAACGAATTTGTCCGTAACCGCCACGGAAAGATTAAACATCTGGAGAGCGGAATTTTTTCTCTTCGCCGTTATGAAATCCATTATGTCGGGATGGTCGCAGCGCATGACCGCCATCTGAGCGCCTCTTCTCTGTCCGGCGCTCATTATCGTCCTGCATGTGGAGTCGAGCACCTGCATAAAGCTTATCGGACCCGATGAACTTGCCTCGCAACCCCTGATGTGCGAGCCGGCTGGTCTCAATGTCGAAAAATCGAAACCCACGCCTCCGCCTTGTTTCTGTGTTATCGCCGATTCCTTGACAGTATCGAATATTCCCTCTATGGAGTCCTCTATTGTGTTCATCACATAGCAGTTGAACATAGTCGCCGCGCTGCGCTGTGTCCCGGCGTTGGAAATTATTCTTCCGCCGGGAAGGAAGCGGAAGTCTTCTAAAATTTCGAGAAATTTCTTTTCCCACGCCGATGCGTTTTCTTCCGCGCCTGCCGCCGCCTTCGCGACTCTCCGCCACGTGTCCTCAACAGTCTTGTCTTCGGAAATTCCATGACCTCCGACGTATCTGTATTTCTTCCGCCAAATTTCATCTCCGACATCAAAATATTTCAATTCTTTATCTGCCCGCATTTATTCCCTCCAAATCGAAAATTATTTTTCCACCGGCACGACTATTCCCTTCATAATCACGTTTTGGCAGAGTAGGAATATTATGAATGTTGGGATAGTGGCGAGTATGAGGGCTGAGAATATGACACCTTGTCCGGCGCTTCGCTGGAGTTGATAGAGCCACGGCATTATTGTCCACATTTCCTTCTTTTGACAGACGAGCAGCGCCATCATGAAATTGGAATATGCCTGAGTGAATGCCTGGAGAGCGATGACCGCGAGTATCGGTTTGCTTAGGGTCATTGTTATCTGGAAGAATATTCTTACTTCCGACGCTCCGTCTATGGCGGCGCTTTCATATAGTTCCTGCGGAAGGGAGTCGAAGAATCCTTTGAGCAGGAATATCGAGTACCCGCTTGCAACTCCCGGCAATATAAGAGCCCAGAAGCTGTTCAAGAGATTGAATTCTCTTAGCATCAGGAACATAGGTATTTGTGTTACCATCGGCGGAAAAGCCATTGTCAGCATCAGGAAAAGGAGTACTTTGTATGTTGATGGCGGCTTGAACCTGCTGAGCGCATATGCTGCGAGCGGATTAAATATCAGTGCGCAAAGGACTGAGAGCGAACAATATATCACGGTGTTGATCAGCGCATTTCCGTGCAAAGCTATGTAGTCAAGAGCGGTTATAAAATTCCGCGTTGAGAAATCCTTCTTTATTGTGTTTTTATTTTTTATGAAATCAAAATAAATCATATCCTCCTGCGGGGTTCTCACCAAATTCCAATCCGCGAAATTCGTTGAAAGAGCCGAATTCATTTTTTCGATGGAAGCGTACTTTTCTTTTAAATGCGCGGCGAAAAGAAAATCTATTCCCATTATTGATATTGTCTCGGGCGGAGGGGTATGATGTTTCCCGCTAGCAGGGTCGTTCCACCCCTGAATGAAACTGTCCCAATCCGAGCAAACGATGCCTGTCCGTTTAGACACATCGTCAACGATTGGGATTTCCGTGAACGCCGCATATGAAGCCGCGTATTTCCTGTTCAGGGCATTTATATCGTTGGAATATTTTGCCGACAGAAATTCGCGGTATAATTTTTCCGCGGACATGTCAATTCTTATCCAGAGAAGATTCAATATTGATTTTGATAAGACGAGCCAATCCTCCTGCGTCTGTTTCGGGGCATTTGCCGGAAATCGTTCGGGGAGAACGAGTTCATCATACGATTTGTAGTTGGTTTCGTGCGAACTGTTGTAATTCGCGATGTCGCTGGTGTATTGGCCTTTCAGGTATTGCGCACAAAAATTGCGTATTGACGGATAGTAGCGTGATTCGTAGGGTTGTTTTTTCTTAAATTCGTATCTAAAATCTCTGAAAGGCGATGAGTCGAGGGCGGCGCTTTTCAGGAGAAAGTTTTCCGATATGAGATAGAAATCATTCCACGAATCGAAGATCGTGCCGAAACGGTTGTTAAATTCCCTGATATTTCCGTTGGACAGGGCGATGGCTTCATCGCGGAACTTTCTCAGGTTCTTTGGGATTACGCCCGTTGTGACAGGAGCCTGGATGTATGATATTTCATAATAGTACTGAGGAAAATTCTTTTTTCCCACGAAAGCAAGCCATTCATCGGCAAAGGTTTTATTGGTTTTTTGCGGCATATCAAGACTCCTGAACGTCGGGATGTTTGAGGAGGATGAGATTTGATACATGCCAAGGCTCTCATTGAAAAAAGCCTCAACGTGCTTCCTATACAGGGCGTCGTCGTTGATGAGAAATGTCGGCACGATAACGGCGTCGGGGGTATCAACGGCGCTCTTTGTTGTTCCTGATATCATCAGAATAAAAGGATAAAGCATGGATACCGCGCCTACGCACAGCGCAATATACATAGAGGCTATGAGAGCCCTGACCCTCAGCGATTTTGCTCCGATTTTTGATATTATTGCCATTGTTGTGTCAAGCCTTTCCTGCGGCTTTGAATTCCACTCGAGACAGCATTTTAAGCTGATGCATTGTAAATCCTATCATCATGAACCCGAGCACCCATGCCATTGCGGTGGCTGGGCCGAATTGTAAATTGGTGAAGGCGCGGAACCATATTTGGAGGTCGGCGACTTCGGTGTTGTATCCGCCGCCGGTCATTACGAGAATACCGCTTGCCGAATACCATGAGGCGATAAAGACACCTATAAAATTGATGACGATGAGGGCTTTGAGAGTGGGAAATACGACGAAAAGTATTTGGTCTATGAATCCTGCCCCGTCTATTTCGGCGGCCTCGTAGTAGTCGTCCGGAATTCCTTTCAACGCGGCCAGATATATCAGGCAGCCCGGCCCCATTCCCGCCCAAACCATTGGGATTACGCAGGAAAGCATGGCCGTATCGGTGTCTTGTATCCATCTGACCGATTCCGGGTAAAAGGAGAAAAGGCGGTAAGGAATTTTCATGATTGAAGCCGAGAAAATTTCTCCCGACGGGAACAGCGTCGGCGATGCGGCTCCGAGGCAGGTGGCAAAAAGAATAATAGCTGCAATTAGGAAGAGGCTTGAGCCAAAGAACATCTCGTTTAGATAAAGCCTTCTCGCAAACATAAATGCAAGGACGGCAAGCAGTATTCCGATTGCGATGAATCCTATTGCCGGAATTCTCATCACTATAACATTTAGCATTCCGTATTCAGACTTGTCGAAGAATTGTTTCCATAACAGTACTGTCACAATCCCTGTTATGACGGCCGGCAGATAGTAAATGGTTCTGAAAAGCACCTTGCCTTTGGGAATTTCCTGGAGAAGTATCGCCAGTATTATAGGCGGCAGAAAAGTCAATGATATGACTAACGTGCTGTATCTTAAGGAGTTCCATACGGTGTTCCACCAGTATGAGTTATATAGCAGATCCCCGAAGTTATCTATTCCCACGAAGGTTGATTTTCCTATCAGCTTATAATCGTAAAATGCCATGATTGAGCCCCTGAACAATGGAAGATACTGCCAAATAAAAATTGACAAAACTGCGGGAATTAAGATTATGTATGCCCATCTGTATTTGAAGAAACCCCATTTTTCCGCGCTCTTTCCATCAACGACAGGGGTTTTGGGTGTAAATGCGTTGAGAATTCTTCTTACGACAAAAGAGAACGCAATTATTATGCATATAATTACAGCCGCGGCCGATATTCTTCTTTTTACCCTTTCGGCGTGAGGGACTATTCCTATCATTTCTTCGTTGGCCCTGCCGCAGGCTTTTACGAGCAAACCGCGCATCGCTTCAATCCTTTTGTCGTAATTGCCGGGAAGTTTATTGTTGAGGCTCATGTCTTCGGCTTCCTGTATCGGAAACGTCATCATGTCGTATGCGATATTGCTGTTTTTCCCGTATGGTTCCGGACGTCCGGTCTCTATCGCGATCTTAAATGTGTCGCTCCAGCCTTTCGGGGCGAGCTTTTCCACTTCAGGATAGCCGAATTTTCTGAGATTTTTGGGGCTCATAAACTGACCAAGCCCTCCCTCTACCATTATTTTCATTTTGAGTGACATCGCCTCGTCCGAATCGTAGAACTTCATATACTCCCACGCGGCGTCGCGGACGGCGGAATCTTTTATCTGCGAGTATATTCCCATCATTCTGCTGTTGAGTTCTCCTCCTCTGTTGCCGCCGGGCCCGATTGGAACAGGCGCCATTCCGGTCACATCCGAATTAATTCTCGCCAGTACATTTTCTTCAATGTAGGCAAATTGCATTCCGATAAGGCCTTGTTCCCATTTAACGGAGCTGCCAGGGTCCTTTGTGGCGTATCCTCTTCTGACCTTCCCGTTCTTGTCAGTCCATTTTTCGGTATTCAGCCGCGTGTAAAATTCGAGCGCCTTCGCGCCCGCCTCGGAATCAAATATACAACTCCACTGATTGGCGTTTTCGTTATAGGACATGACTTCGCCGCCAGCCGACCACAGGAAGGTTACCCAGTGCCATGATTCGTGTTTTCCTGAACCGAACACGGCTCCGTATGTTCCTTTTTTCGGATCGGTGAGTTTTTTGGCGGCGTCATACATTTTGTCCCATGTCCAGTTATTATCAGGCGGCGGAATTTTATTGAGTTCAAAAAGGTCTTTTCTGTAGAGGAGGACTTTTCCAATTGCGCCGCCGTAAGGCAAAGCCCATACATGTTCAGCCCCTTCCGGCCCTTTTCGTTTTATCACCGGCCAGAGCTTGGGGTGGATTCTTTCCGAGAGTTCCGCCTCAGACATTTCGGATAAATACATATCATCTTTATTGTCAAGAGGATATAAAAAATTATTAAAAATGTAGTTATAAGATTTTCTGAAGTTTATGTAGAGGACATCCGGCGCTGTTCCGCCTGCTATTCCGAGGAGATCGAGTTCAACGCCTTCGACATTTATTCCGGTGAACTGTTCAAGCTCTATTTCGACTTTGTCCCAATTGTATTTGCCGTATCTTGCCGGATTGTTCTTATATTTTTCTTTGTATTTCGCCGCAAATATCTCAGGGAAGCGTTTCACAAACAGATTGACGCCGGCTACTTCGGCTCTGGAAAAAGTGTCAGTCATTGATGGAGAGGGTAACTGCCATATTTTCAGGTGTATGACGGTCTTGTCGTCCTTATTTTCAATCCAGCCGGCGGAAAGATTGATGGCGGAGAACGTTATTACGCATGCCAGTATTAAATTTAAGTATTTGTTCTTTGTCATTTTATTTATACTTGTTAAGTGTCATTATTGAGCGTGCCTGCGCTTGAAAATATGCGTAAATATCAACCAAAAATTGTATATATTGGAGCTGATTGCAAAACTAAGATTTTGCAGGAATTCAGAAGAACCCTTGAACCCTGAACGCTGAATAAAATGCGACTGAATTTGGAATTTCATTTGGGTTTCTAATTTCTACGTTCTCTTTTCTCAAATTTCCATATTTCCTTTGTTTGTAGTAGGCGAATTTATATGCCGTTCTTTATACGCGCAATAAATTGCGCTACTACGAACGAATACTATTCGAAATTGTGAACTTCAATGGCAGTTTCAGGAGAGAATAATACCAAAGACAAAAGAGAAAACGATTGAGAAGCGCTTGAGTTGTTTTTATTCTCTCCTGAAACTTAACCACAAAGGCGCAAAGGTGCAAAGGCACAAAGATTTTTGTTATCGCTTTAATTTTCATTTTCTTCATTCAATGTTGAATGTTCGATGTTTATTTTTCCCGCGCTCTTGCACTTCCGAACTCCCGCGTTATTATTTTTTGATTTGGTGATTTAGAGATTTTATGATTTTAAAAACTCCCGAATTCCCGAACTTTAGAACTCCCGAACTTCTTTATCGCCGTCCCTTTTGTCCTTTTTGTCCCTTATCTTTAAGTTTCACCTCGATAAAACTGCGCAAGCGCAGTCCATCGCTGATTTCTGACTACTTTTGCAATTACCTCATTGTATTGGAACCGCTAACTCTAATAGTGTTTTTCCGTTTTTCAATTTGGGAATTGACCGGAATTGTATTTTGTTTTAAAAAAATCAATTGTATTATTGAGTCCTATCTCGAAATCTGACGACGGTTCAAATCCACAGGACAGCAGTTTTTTTATTGACGCGAGAGAGTGTTTTATTTCGCCTGGGCGTTCAGGCATGTGTATTACTTTCGAGTTTGAACCTGTCTGTTTCAGAATTTTTCCGACTATGTCGTTGATAGTATTTTTCTTTCCGTATGCGACATTGAAGACGCCGCCCGCCGAGTTTTGAGACATAAACACATTTGCGGCGGCCACGTCTTTGACGTAGACAAAGTCTCTTGTCTGTTCTCCATCCCCATAAATAATTATTGGCTCATTTTTTACCGCGCGGGAAACGAATATCGGGATGGCGGCGGCGTAAGGGCTTTTGGGGTCTTGCCTCGCCCCGAAAACATTAAAATATCTCAGGCTTACGGTGTTCAGCCTTTTTTCCCTTGCGAACATGCCGCAATAATATTCCCCGTCGAGTTTTGTTATGGCGTAAGGGCTGAGCGGGCCAGGAGCCATATCCTCCGTTTTAGGCGATTCGGGATTCTCCCCATACACGGCGGCCGATGTGCAGAAGCACAGTTTCTTCACTTTCGCGGCGGCGGCTTCTTCAAGAACAACCAGTGTTCCCTCAGTGTTTACCCTGACATACTCAAGCGGTTTTTCCATGGATTCGACCACGCTTATCATAGCGGCCATATGAAAAACGTAGTCCGCGTTTTTCACCGCCTTTCGGACAATATTTCTGTCTGTTATGTCTCCTTCTATAAACTCATGTTTCAGTCCGCCGATGTTTTCCCTCTTCCCTGTTTTGAGGTTATCAAGGACAGTCACATCCGCCTTTCCGCTAAAGTGTTCCACGAGATGACTTCCGATAAATCCTGCCCCTCCCGTGATTAGTATTTTCATTTTTTAAGCTCCCCCATTTTTTTGTAAACTATTTGGTAAATGAGCCAATTTCAAAACTCCGGTGTCCATATTCACCGAACTTGTACAATTTTATTGCGCTATTTTCCGCACAAGTCCGTTCATTTTATCCTCTTTATTATCAATACATTCGACCAATTTGAACTGCGTCCTGCAACGGTCAAGATTGTGCCCTTCTCTTTTTATTTTGAAATATGTGTCGCCGGCCAGATAGTCTGTCAGGAAGCGGATCCCGATCTCGAAGGTTATCAGTTTTCCGCTGAAGGCCATGTTATCTATTTCGCAGCGATTTAGAAAATTGTCCGCCCCCTCAAGATAACCTTTTACAATAGCTTCAAACATTTCCATTCTCATCTTGATTTTGCTTAAATCTTTTTCATCTTCCGCCGCAGGGCTTGTGGACGTTCTCACCAAGTCTCCAAAATCATACAGCGAAATGCCGGGCATCACGGTATC
>JAGVIF010000411.1 GCA_020056205.1 Lentisphaeria bacterium
CATATATTGAAAAAATAACCGGAGAAAACAATGCAGAAACTTATTTTACTTCAGGATATAGAAGACCTCGGAAATGCCGGAGATCTCGTCAACGTGGCCGACGGCTACGCCCGCAACTTCCTCGTCCCAAAAGGCTATGCGATTGAAGAATCGCCGGCAGCCCTGAGACGGCTGGCGTCAAGAAAGGGAAAAATAGACGAGCAAAGACAGCTTGAAACAGACAAAGCGGGACAAGTCGCGGAAAAAATTTCCGCGCTTGAACTTATCATAACCGCCCAGGCGAGCGATGACAAACAGCTTTTTGGCTCCGTTTCAGCCGGAAACATATCGGACGAACTCGCGAAACACGGAATCGAAATTGAAGCCAGAAGGATACACCTTGACTCTCCCTTTAAGGAAATCGGAGAATATCTTGTCAAAGTAAAAGTTCACAAGGATATCTTCGCCGACCTCAAGCTAAAAATAGCCAAGGCCTGAAAAAATGCCTGCGAAAGAAAGGACACGCAAGAAACAGGAAGGAAGATTTTTTGGCGCCCTTCCAGACGACCGGCCTCTGCCGAGCGATGAGAATTCGGAAAGAGTCGTCCTCGGGGCGATGCTCTCGGATGAAGACGCCGTGTCAGCCGCTATAGAGAAATTCCTCAGGGAAGATGTCTTCTACTCTCCGCGTAATCAGAAAATTTACGACGCTATGTGCGAGCTGGTTGAAAAGAACAAGCCCGTTGACCCGGTGAATCTGTGCAACATCTTGCGCGACAACGGCATTCTCGAAGAGGTCGGAGGGGAAGAATACTTAATCCAACTGCAGAATTCGGTCGCGACAACAGCCAATATCGAAAGCTGGTGCGACAATGTCAGGGATAAAGCCATTCAGCGAAGAGTGATAAGAGCGCTTTCTGTAGCCCTCGATAAATGCTACGATGTTGAGGAGTCTCCTTCAACTATTATCGGCCAAATAGAAACCGAACTGCTGAAAGCCCAGCATCTTGAGAGCCGCGATACCGTAAGGCCAATCGGCGATGTAATACTCAAAGAGGCTTTCCCATACATAGATAAGATACTGCGTAGGGAAAAACCGGAAAATGTAGTGGAAACGCATTTCTCCGATTTGGACAAATTTTTCGGCGGCGGAATGATGCCCGGTGAAATGTATGTCCTAGCGGCAAGACCCGGAGTCGGAAAAACATCCTTAGCCATAAATGTCATCACGCAGGTGGCATTATCTCCGCAAAAAATTCCGGCGGTGTTTTTTAGTATGGAAATGACCGCCGCCGAAATCGCCAGAAGAATGCTCTATTCCGAATCGAAAGTCTCAAAAAATGACATCCTCGACCCCTCTTTGAACAACGAAACGAGAAACATCCTTAAAAATAGAATAACTGCCGCCGCCTCTATCCTTCAAAAAGCCCAGATATTTATAGACCCCACTCCGGCTCTGAAAATTATGGATTTAAGGACAAGGGTAAAGAGGCTTGTTCAAAAAAACAATGTCCGCTTTGTCGTCATAGACTATCTTCAGTTGATGCATTCCGACGACCACAGCAGCGCCGACACCAGGCAGATAGAAGTTTCCCTTATTTCCGGCGGAATCAAGGCGATAGCCAAGGAGCTCGGAATCCCTATCCTCGTCCTCGCGCAACTCAACCGCCAGACCGAACAGCAAAAGGAAGGTAAACCGAGATTAAGCAACCTCAGGGAATCAGGCTCAATCGAGCAGGACGCCGACGTTGTCATGTTCCTCCACAGAAATATGGATAAAGCAAAAGAGGCCACGCTCGACGAAAAACAGGCCGGCCTTGAAGCAGAACTCATAATAGAAAAAAACAGAAACGGAGAAATCGGACGCGTCAAATTGCTTTTCTTCGAAAGATGGACTACGTTCACGCCGGAAAAAAGGTTTTCACACGACGACATCCCAAGGAGAAAGTAAGCGAGAAGTTCTAAAGTTCTAAAATGCGGAAGATTGAGAGTGTCAATGTGTCAGAGTATCAAAGTGTCGCTAATTGGATGATTGCGCGATTTAAAAATCTCTATATCACCAAATCATAGGATTGGAGTTCACAGCCCCGAGCTCCTGCGGACACGGGATCTTCGACTTTAGCGTGGGTTTTGAGGAAGTGTCAAAGTATCAGAGCGCCAGAGTGGAAAAAGGAGAAAGGAGAAAGGCTAAAGGGAGAAGTAGAAAGAAGAAAGGGAAAAAGTTTTCTAAATTCTAATTTCTAAATTTTCGGCTGTCCCTTCTGTCCCTTGCGTCCCTTATGTCCCTTGTCTGC
>JAGVIF010000454.1 GCA_020056205.1 Lentisphaeria bacterium
AAGTATTTGACCAATTTCTAAATGATTCAAATGAGGGTAGGGAAAAAATAGAGAAAACAAAAGAAGCCCAGGATTCGGACAAGGATATTTCTAAAATTTAAATTTGCAGACGAGTAAAACAGTAATTGGCGATGATGGTAAAAAGGTTAAAATACGCCAGGACTTTCCAGTAAATAAATTGATGAAAATTGTATTTACAACGTCTATCAGGTGCTAAATGTGGGAATATAAATCAATAAAGCTTAGTGTTGATTCTTCTTTTTATGGCGTAAGAATGTTTGATGTTTCCGCAATGAAAAGGGAATTCAATTCATTAGGGGAAAATGATTGGGAATTGATAAGTTTTATAGATATGAACGGGATACCATTTAAAATATTTTATGGCCATATTTAAGAGGAAAAAGACTGACAAGTAATATTTCATTTCGCCGGTGTTTTCTATCTGCGCTGCTTATTTCAGTGATTATATTTTACGGGGAGTTGGCTTCAGGGAAAACTGCTTCGTCAAAATCCCAAAAATCTCCTGTCGGCAATCAGAAAAATAAGACTGCTGAAAATACAAAGGATGAAATTGCCAAGCCGGGTTTCAAACAAGGTGAATTTACACTTCAGACGAATATTCCTGGGAACAACGAGGTTAAGGTCAGCTATATTGTGCCTGTTGATGATAAAGGGAAACCGCGCTTAAGCGCCCACAATATTGTCTTTTATGCCCCTTATATTAGTGAGAGAGGGTTCTTTACCCGCGATTTTCATAAATATTTTCCTGAAGAACTTGGCTTCACAATTTTTTCTCTAAATATTAATGCGAATATAGAGGATGCGGGGGATAGAAAGAAATACTACTGCTTCAAGGAATCCGGATGGCACGATATTGTTTTCAAGGCGCAGGCAAAAATCACGAGTGATCTCAGGTTAACGCCAAGAAAACTGCTTGTCATAGGTGAATCTGCCGGAGGCAGCATGGCTCAACAGCTTGGAATAAATTATCCTGATAAGATTGATGCTGTTGCGATGGTTGGTGGACGTTTCTTTGAGCCGTTGAAGACAAAGTCAGGTGTCGCCTGGCTTTCAATAAACACATGGGGATGTCCGGGACTTTCCGCGGCAAAACTTTTCAAGGAACAGGCGGATAAGATAGGTGTGCAGGTACTACGCGGTGAGACGCCTCCAAGGTGGGTTCAAAAGGACAAGGCGCATTATCATCACAGTCCCAATGAACTCGCATTCAATCTTATGCAAGTATTCATAAGGGATATTGCAAAGCTCAGGCAAAAATACGTTAAGGTTTTTCCGCCGGTTGAAAAATGGCCGGCATCCGAAATCATCTGCGGGGAAAAGCAGTATTTCCCATCCGCGGAATTTGCGACATTATGGAACCAGCTTCCGCATGAAGCCTCAAAATTTCTTGCCGACGAAGACAGGGATAAGAATAAGCCGATAATTTTAGACCCTCCATTGACTCAACCGTCGTCGGTAGTTCTTTTCATACAGGATCCGTCTTTTGATTGCTCGACGATGCTTCTTGATAACCTGTATTATTTTACCGACAAAGGGGCAATCGCGGTTTCAGTTGAGATGAGCGATGATTATTTTGAGACGCTGAAAAGAATCAAGAATACGCTTGATTTTGTCCTAAAGAATGAAAAATGGAGTACTCTGCCTGTCTACGTTGCTGGTTCAGGTTCGGGGGGACAGCTTGCCGCAGTTGCCGCTCTTTCAAATGGCGATAAGAGAATTAAAAGGATAACGACATTCAATTCCGAATATGAATGGCCGTTCCGGGAACTTTCAATTGCCGGATTCAGAAACCGCGCCGATATTCCGTTGAAGATGATTTTTGGCGTTCGTGAAATTCCCGCCCCGGTTAATGCGCGCGCCACAGAGCTTGTGTTTATCGAAGGCGGCGGAATGTTTTTTGGCGACAAGTGGTTTCCGCTTCTCGATGATGCTGTAAAGTAGGGAAGAAGTAGCGCAAGCCTCCGGCTTGCATAGCGCTTTCAATCCGGAGGATTGAGC
>JAGVIF010000002.1 GCA_020056205.1 Lentisphaeria bacterium
ATCAATAAGAAACTGCCAAGAAAGAGACACGCTAAAGTCGAAGATCCCGAGCCGCGGGGCCTCGGGGCTGTGAACTCCAACGGCAGTTTCAAAGGAGAATCGCTCCATTTTAAGACTTGGAGATTTTTAATGCGTATTTTTACAATAATAAAAGTAATGTCTCTTCCACATTAGGGCCAAGCACTTCATAGGTGCGGCCATCAATGACTTTCACATGTTTACGGGTAACAGGTATTCTTCCCCGTGAAACAAGTTCGAGCCTCATCGTGACAGGCGATTTAACTTTATAAGGCTTAATTTTTTTACAAACCCTGACCGCTTTAGCGGCGCTCTCTCGTATAAGTTTATGCGCCTGTTCCTTGGGGAGGAGTATTCCGCCTTCAAAATCCAATCCTTTCTTAACTTGAGCGGTTACCACTCCTTTTATCAATTGACATGCCTCTCTACATACCTTGTCGTCGCCGCTTACCATAATTGTGGGGACGCCATGGTCGCCGGCTATTCCCGCATCTATGGCAACTTCTCCGCATTTCTTCCCGTTCATCCAGAAATTTTGCCAGTATCCCGAACTCATAGTATGTTCGAGGATCGCTTGGGGAGTACCCGCCATTGCATGATACCCTAAAAGGATGAGTCCATCAAAGGATTCAATATCAGGCATACGCTCAATCAACGATGCGCCCTGTATATACTCCGCCCGGGAATCCAACTCCTCCCAAATAAAATGATAGCCGCAACTATGCGCATCTCGGACAACAACTTTCTTCGCTCCACCCGCAAAACAGCCGTCCACACAGGCATTTACGTCAAGCGTGAGATATCGGCGCCCAACCTGGTAATGCTCACCCTCTTGCCCGAGTTGTGATCTTCGGCAAATGCCGCTTATTCCCTCCATGTCTGTCATTACGAATATATTCATCTGATTTATCTCCTGCATCTAAGGTCAAAGATTATCTATCCTGCGGAGTTGGATTAGATGTATCTTTTTGTTGAAAGCTTTTTCTGTCCCTATTTCTTTCTTCTAAAAGGAAATTACGGAGGAGGCGTTCCCCCCTCATCACATGTAGGATGTAGACCACATCCTTTTCAGGTCGGTAAAACACCCTACATGGAGCCACCACAATTTCTCGATAGAGGGTTTTAGGCAGTTCATGAACCTGTTTGCCGGAGAGCGGGTAATCCGCAAGCCTTTCGACGGACGAAAAAACCTTTCCGACAAAGCGCGATGCCGCATTGGGCTTGTCAAGGGCAATATAAGCGGCAATTTCGTCGAGATCATTGAGAGACGGCTCTGTCCAGATTATTTTAGCCATTTCTCCATTTTCTCCTTGGCTTGACTATGAGTAAACGTACGACCATCCCGAATTGCCTTTTCTCCCATGGCAATGCCTTCCAGTATCCTGATCCTGTCTTGTAGAAGATCAAAGCTTTCGACATCCACAAGATAGGCAGATGGCCTGCCATTTTCCGTTATAAGCACAGGATCATGGGAGTTATGCAAATCGGAAAGGATTTGGGTGGCTCGTCTTTTCAAAGTTGTGACCAATTCCACTTTCATGATGGCGATACCATAGTGATACTGCGGGGGAAGTCAAATTTTATTCCCCTTCATTCCACAAATTGGCAATTTTCTTTTTGCGGGCGCGCGAATTTCGCAAAAAAGATGCCGATTTCGTATAGTATCAGCAGCGGGATGGCCACAATTATTTGGCTCACCGGGTCGGGCGGAGTCAATACGGCGGCGCCGATAAATATAGCCACCACCGCGTAAGGCCTGCCTTTCCTCAAGCCTTCCGGCGTGAGTATTCCGATTTTTGTCAGGATAAAAATAAGCAGCGGCAGTTCGCATATTGCCCCGCATATTATCATCCAGAACATTGTGAAACTGATGAAATCGCTCAAGAGCCAGATATTTTCCGTTCCAACGACGCTGAAATCGGATGCGGATGAAATCAGAAAGGGGATGGAAAAATATCCCGCAACCACGCCTCCACTGAACAAAACCGTGCCCCATAACAAAAAAGAGATAAAGCCGCTTTTTTCCTTTTCTTTGAGTCCGGGTTCCACAAACTTCCACAGAAAGTAGAAGATAAAAGGAAATGCGAAAACAAACCCTGAGAAAAGTCCGGTTTTGAATTTTATAAAGAAAGCGTCAAAGGGGCCGGAGAGATTCAGCTTGGCGTTCATTCTTTCAAGGACAGGGCGGGAGGGGGCAATTATCAGGGATAGGATGTCGTCAACGAAATACAGGGATAAAGCCATGAAGAGTCCGAGAACCGCAAGGATTTTGAAAATCGTCCATCTCAACTCCTCCAAGTGCTCCCAGAGAGTCAGGCGCTTTTCATCTTCTTTGTTTTGCATTTTTTTATATTCTGCGCCAGTTTAAAAGGTTCATAGATGTTTTCGCGAGAAGATTGTAAATCCTCATCCCTGAATTTCCTCCGCAGAAGCAAATTCTCAGGATGATGCTCGCCATAAACAATTTCCAAAAGCACTTTGATGAAAGCCAATAGGAGTTCACGCCCCCGCGCCCTTCCGAAATTATGCCGGCAAACGCGGGAGCATGACGGCATATATACTTAAGCCCTTCGCCTGTAATAGGCTGCACCATTCCTGCTGAGTTTCCGAAATGGACGGCTCCGTTCGAGTCGGGAAAAATTGACGGAAAGAGCGGTATCACACCGCCGCCTTTTTCAATAATTTTTCCGGTGAGGGAATGTTTTTTCTTGAAGCGCAAGAGTTTTTCTTTGATATCTTTCAAATGGGTAACCGCGCCGGCTCCGACGTTCAGCCTTCCGCCGGGCATCGGGAATATCCAATAGTATCCATTCATCTCTCCGCTCTCAAAGACAAAGAGGAGGGACTCCGGGTAGGGAGACTCGCCCTCAATTATCTCATTAGTCGCTATCGAATAAGGGCTTATGAACATATTTCGCCCCGCGCGCGAGAAGCCGTTGGCAAGAATCAACGAACGGTATTTGAGTTCACGAGTCTCTCCTTCGGAAAGAATTTTCAATGTTTTACCGGAATGGCTGTGAGAAAGATATCTGGCCTTTGCGAATTTCGCGCCGCATTGGATCGCCGCGTCGAAAGAGGCTCTGTCAAGCTCTCTTCTATCCACAACGGCGTAATCTATGCCTTTCTCGTAGAGCTGCCCATCAACAGACATCACCGCCTTTGAGCACTTCACGAACGGGACTTTGAGTCCGCTCTCCCTGAACGCCCGCATTTCGATTCCGCCGGCGCATTTGAGGCGATAGCCCGGCTCCGCAAAATCGAAGATTAAAACTTTTTTATTTTTTTGGGCGAGTTGGCGCGCCAGCATGCTTCCGGCAAATGACGCGCCGGCGATGTGGAAATCGTATTCAGAATTCAGCTCCGACATATGCTCAGGATTTTTTAGCCAGAATATTTTCTTTTATTTTCGCAACCAGTTTTTCCTGAATCTCGGGCTTTTCCAGCAAAAGGGCCTTTATGGCGTCCCTGCCCTGCCCGATTTGATCATTTTCAAAAGAGAACCACGAACCGCGTTTATCTATGATTTTCATATCGAGAGCAACATCTATTACGGAGCCTGAATATGATATCCCCTCCGAGTAGTTGATGTCAAATTCGGCCAGCCTGAACGGAGATGCGAGTTTGTTTTTGACGACCTTAACCCTCGTCCTGTTCCCTGTGGCTTCGCCGGTGCTTTCTTTTATCGTGGCGATTCTACGGATATCCATTCTTATCGAAGCGTAAAATTTCAGGGCGTTTCCTCCGGTGGTCGTCTCGGGACTCCCGAACATCACTCCTATTTTCTCCCTGATCTGGTTTGTGAAGATGCAGCAAGTCTTGCTCCTGCTGACCGCGCCGGTGAGTTTTCTGAGAGCCTGCGACATAAGCCTTGCATGTACGCCTATGAATGAATCGCCCATCTGCCCTTCTATTTCGGCGCGCGGCACAAGAGCCGCCACGGAGTCAATTACTATCACATCAACGGCGTTGCTTCGCACAAGCATATCGGTTATATTGAGGGCATCCTCTCCGCAATCCGGCTGTGAAATCAGGAGATTGTCGAGATTGATCCCTATTCTTTTGGCATACTGCGGGTCAAAGGCGTGCTCCGCGTCTATCATGGCCCCTACTCCGCCATTTTTCTGGGCGTTAGCTATAATATGCAGGCAGAGCGTTGATTTTCCCGACGATTCAGGCCCGTATATTTCGACGATTCTGCCTCTTGGAACGCCGCCTATTCCGAGAGCGATGTCCAAAGATAGAGCCCCGGTGTTTATCACGGGCACGTCGAAGTGAATGCTTTCGTCGCCCATCCTCATAATTGAGCCTTTGCCGAATTCTTTCTCTATCTGACTAATCGCCAGCGAAAGATTTTTGTCCTTCTCTTTGGCGTTCGCGGGCGGATTATTTTTCTGCTGAACAGGATTTTCAGACATTTCTCATTTCTCCTTAAATTATTTTTGTTAATATTCCGGTTATATAAAAAAAATCAACCTGCGAATTGCGCAGTATATAGAAAAAGAGGGGACAGCCCGATGAAAATCGTCCGGCGCCAATTTTCCATCCCGAAACAGATTTGCGAACTTATTCCCGGACATCTTG
>JAGVIF010000562.1 GCA_020056205.1 Lentisphaeria bacterium
CTTAAAAGCCCTTTCTTTGGAATAAAGAACATACATGAGGGATAACCCTTTCAGGCACAAAACCCCTTTATTAACAGGATATTCTTTATTTCCTCGGATCGCTGCTACCCTTCCATCCTTCAGTCCAATTTCCATCCCGCATCCTGTCCCGCAGTAACGGCAAACAGCTCGGCCCCAGCGATCTGGCATTACTTTTTTGTCTATATAATATGTCTCGTCTGCAAATAGCAAACCTGCCTTAGAGTGGCTTAAAAATAAAGCTCCTAAGCTTGCGCTTGAAAACTGTAAAAATTCTTTTCTTGTTAGCTTCATTTTAAACCTTGCGCTTAAATTCTGTTAAAGATGAAATCCAAATGCTTATCTCATAAAGCACAGCCGTCCCCCTTAGGATAGCGATTTTTTTTTGGATAGGGCGAGTCCAAGGGGTTATCTTCTTTCAAGTTAAAAAAAAAGGAGAACCCAATGAAAATCGCTAGGCGCCGATTTAGCATCCTGAAACAGATTTGCGAACTTATCCCCAGACATCTTGTCACGAAACTTGCCCGCGAAACCCTGGCTCGCAGACATAAGGATAAGCAAATTTTTGCCATTTTTCACTTTTTTCTACCCCTATTTTCAATAATTTCAGCCATTGCGATCGCTTTCATCATCGCCTTGGCTTTGTTATGAGTTTCTTCGTATTCTTTTTCCGGAACGGAGTCGGCGACAATTCCGGCGCCGGACTGGACATAGGCCTTGCCGTCTTTCAGCAGCGCGGTCCTGATAGTAATGCACGAGTCAAGATTTCCGTCAAAGGAATAATACGCGACTGCGCCTCCGTAGGGGCCGCGCCGCTCCTTTTCAAGTTCGCTGATTATCTGCATCGCCCTCACTTTCGGCGCGCCGGAAAGGGTTCCGGCGGGAAAAGTAGAGCGCATCACGGAGTCCGCCTTGAGTCCCTTTTTCAATTTCCCCCCCACATTGGATACTATATGCATGACGTGGCTGTATTTTTCTATTGTCATCAATTCATCAACCGAAACCGAGCCTGGCTCGGCAATCCTGCCTACGTCGTTCCTCGCCAAATCTACGAGCATTATATGTTCGGCGCATTCTTTCGGGTCCGCAAGAAGTTCGAGCACGAGCGATTCATCTTCCGCGGAATTTTTCCCTCTCTTTCTCGTTCCGGCTATAGGGCGAACCGTAATTTCGCCGTTCAAACATTTCGCATGAACCTCCGGAGACGCCCCGACAAGCGAAAAATCCCCGCAGTTTAAAATGAACATATACGGCGAAGGATTCAATGTCCTCAAAGCCCGATATACCGAAAGCGGAGAGCTTTTTAGCGGAGCGGAAAAGCGTTGGGAAAGAACCGCCTGAATTATGTCGCCGTCGTATATGTATTTTTTTGTTTTTTGAACCATTCGTATAAATTCAGGGAGTTTTTTGTTTGAGAGAATTTTCTTCTTTTCCGGTGAACATGACAGAAAATCCGCGCGCGGCAGACTCGAAGGCCTCTCCAATGTTTCAACAGTCTTGCGTATTTTTTCGGCAGCTTCATCGTATATCTTTGAAATGGAACGAGTTCCATCTATCTTCGCGTTGACGATTATCTGGATTATGTGCCTGACTTTGTCGAAGGCGAGAAGCGTATCGGTGAACATAAAAACAGATTCGGGAACATCCACCGGCCTAACAGACGGCTGAGGCACGGTCGGTTCCGCCTCGCTGATCGCATCGTAGGAAAAATATCCAACTGCCCCGCCGGAAAAAGGCGGAAGCCCTTCCAGCCGAACCGGTTTGAACTCAGACACCGCATTCTGAACTTTCTCGAATATATCTCTGCCTTTTATTTCCCTCGGCGCCCTGCCCCGCTCTCTTATCACGGCCTTGCCGGATTTGTAAATCATCACGGCGTCCGGGTTTGCGGAAAGAAATGAATACCGCGCTATATTTTCCCCCCCCTCAACGCTCTCCAGCAGAAAAGAAAACGGAAAAAGAGTTCCTGTGTCGTCACGCGATATCTTGCCGAACGCCGAAACGGGCGTTTCTGTATCGGCGACAAGCTCGCTGACCACCGGAATTATCGTCCCGTTCTTTGCGATTTTCGCAAATTCATGTTTTGTCGGTCTTATCACAATCGCTCCTTTGACACTGCCGCTTTTTTTGGGGTCGGGGTCGGTATCGGCATCGGTATCGATTTCAGATTGCCGATTTCAAGATTCTTCACCGCAGAGAGACATAAGGGACACAAGGGACATACAAAAATTTAGAAATTAGCGTCCTACTGCGCTTTGCGCAGTTTTATCAATAAGAAACTGCCAAGAAAGAGACACGCTAAAGCTGTGAACTCCAACGGCAGTTTCAAAGGAGCGTCCTACTGCGCTTTGCGCAGTTTTATCAACAAGAAACTGCCAAGAAAGAGACACGCTAAAGCTGTGAACTCCAACGGCAGTTTCAAAGGAGCGTCCTACTGCGCTTTGCGCAGTTTTATCAAAATGAAACTAAATTGATAAAATCGGTGTTAATCTGTGGTTAAGTTTCACTTCGATAAAACCCCGAGGCGCAACGCTCGAGCGCTCGGGGTCGGCCGCTAAGTTACAACCTTTTGTTCACTGCGCAAGTTTTTTGAAACTGATTTAAAGATTTTTGATAACAGGACTGCGGCAATTCCGCTCAGAAATCCGCCTATATGCGCATACCATGCTATGCCGCCGCTGTTTCCCGATTTCATATATGCGTATGCGAAAAACAATTGCATTGAACACCATAATCCGAGATATACAAAAGCGGGAATATTCACAACATATCCGTAGCACAGTGTTCTTATTTTTGCCGACGGATACAGCGCCAGGTAAGCCCCCATCGCGCCGGCGATCGCACCGCTTGCCCCCACCACCGGAATAAGCGATTCGGGATGAAATGCGATATAGAGAGTATCGGCGCACAACCCGAAAAACAGATACAGTCCTATGAACTTTATATGCCCAAAGTAATCCTCCACATTATCCCCAAAAATCCATAAGAACCACATATTCCCAATCAAATGCATGAATCCTGCATGCACGAACATGGAGCTTATGAAAGAATATGCTTTAGGGATAGAATTTAACGCCAGATGCGGAACAAGCCCGCACTCCTCATAAAAAAAATCTGCTTTATCCCCGTAGAAAAATATATTTTGAACTATAAAAAAAATAATATTGACCGCAATAATCAAAATTACCGCGTAGGGAGGATTTTTTCGTTCAGTGTCATCACTTATAGGCAAAACAGTTCTGGGCAGAAAAAAAAAGTATCGGTTACGGTTATAGCCTGTATTTGTAAAAATCTCCGCCTTCTCATTTTCTTTTGAGCCAGTTGCAAAAGTCATAAACCGCGCCGTTGCAGATGCCATCGGAGGGCTCGCAAGTATTTCTGGCAGGGGCAATACCCGCGGCGGTCTTGCC
>JAGVIF010000498.1 GCA_020056205.1 Lentisphaeria bacterium
CAATAAGAAACTGCCAAGAAAGAGACACGCTAAAGTCGAAGATCCCGAGCCGCGGGGCCTCGGGGCTGTGAACTCCAACGGCAGTTTCAAAGGAGAAAGTAGAAAACTTAAAACTGATTTTTTGGGGTTGTGGGCACAACCCGCCTTAGCGCATGCGCTTAGGGCTCAAATTTGGATAATGGGAGTTTTTTTGCCAATGTTTAAAATTTTTAACGCGAGTCTTTTTCTCACGCTGAGGTATTTAAAGCCGAGAAAGAATGCGGTGTCAATAATAAACTATCTCTCGGCGCTCGGTGTTACGCTTGGTGTCGCGCTTTTAATAATAGTCATAGCCGTGATGACAGGTTTCACCGACGAATTCAAGGCGAAAATATTGAATACAATGGCTCATATTCAGGTTCACGATTTTCGCCGCGGATACATCGCCTCGCCGGAGCGGATAATTGCGGAGGCGAAGAAACTTGGTTACAAAGCGTCCCCTGTCGTTCAAAAAACCGCCATGCTTCAATTTAAGGACAGGCTTATCCCCAAGAATGTGATAGGATTTGATCCTGCGACGGTGAACGAAGCTATTCCTCTGAAGCAGTATATTAAATACGGCGTGTCGAATCCCGGAAAAGGGCAGATTTTGATAAGCGACCAGGCATCCTCCGAATTCGGGCTTTGGATAGGGGACAAGCTGATAGTTCATTCTCCCGCGAAACTGACTAAAATGGTTGAATACGACGAGGTGAAAGGCTTCGCCCCGGCGAAGAACAAGGTTTATCTGCCGTCGGAATTTGAAGTCGCCGGTATTTTTTCTTTCGATAAATACGATTTTGACAGCTCCGTAGTTTTTGTGAACATCGAAGACGCCGATGAACTTTTTGAGTTGCCGTGGGGAGCGGCGACATCGGTTTATATCAACATCCCTGACCCGATGAATCCTGAAGGGGCGAGGAGCAGTCTTGCCGAAAGACTCCCCGATTACAATGTCCTTTCATGGAAACAGTTGAACGATCAGTTTCTCGGGGTTCTCGCGGTTGAAAAAACCATGATGTATTTCCTCCTTATATTCGTGGTTCTTGTGGCGGCATTCAGCATTTCGGCGTCGCTCATAACATTCGTGATGAGGAAGATTCGTGAAATAGGTCTTTTAAAAGCGATGGGCGCATCCGATCTCATGATAGCGACTGTTTTCACGTTGAAAGGAGTGATAGTCGGTTTCATCGGAACGGTATGCGGGACAGCCCTCGGCATTGCCGCGATAACTTGGAGAAATGAATTTATGTTCAGTCTCAGAAAAATTACAGGGATAGAGATATTTCCGAAAAAGTTCTATTTTTTCAGCGAATTGCCGGCGGCGATTAAACTTGATGATCTTCTCGTAATATGGACGCTCTCGATGTTTCTGTGTGTTATAGGGGCGATTGCGCCGTCTTTGTGTGCGGCTTCGCTCGACCCGGCAAAAGCTTTGAGATATGAATAGGTGAAAAATGGAAATAGCGATTAAAACTGAAAATCTGCATAAAACATATCATCTTGGAAAGACTTCGATAGAAGTTCTGAGAGGGGTTGACCTTGAGATTGAAAGAGGTTTATGGGTCGCTCTTCTCGGCTCATCCGGCAGCGGAAAAACCACTTTGCTCAACATAATCGGAGGCCTCGAAAGGCCGGACTTAGGTTCCGTCTCCGTTCAGGGTATAACGTTGGAAAAAGCGAAAAAGAGAGAGATTGAATGTCTCCGCGGAAAAAAAATAGGAATAGTTTTTCAGGCATACCATCTGATTCCGGAGCTTACAACTGTTGAAAATGTGCTTTTTCCCTCATTGATATGCGGAAGGAGTTGGAAGGAATCAATTGCGGGAGCCAAGCTCCTTTTGGATTCAGTCGGACTTGGACACAGAATTCATCACAGGCCGATGGAGCTTTCAGGCGGAGAACAACAGAGAGCTGCTATCGCAAGGGCGCTCATGAACGATCCTGAAATTCTTCTCGCCGACGAGCCGACCGGAAATCTCGATTCAAAGACCGGGATCGGAGTCCTCGAAGCCCTCAAAGCTCTGCGCCTGTCGGGCAAAGGAAAAACTATGCTGATGGTAACGCACGACAATGATGTCGCGAGAATGGCCGACAAAGTCATTCATCTCAAGGACGGAAAAGTAGCCGCCTGACGCTGTTATCAACCGCGAATACACGCCAATAATTTCTTTTTTTGCTTCTTGATTCGCGTTCATTGGCGTTCATTAGCGGTTCCCTTTGAGTCCCGGCTCCTTTGAAACTCCCGCTTTTTTCGGGGTCGGGGTCGGGATCGGAATCGGGATCGAAAGGAGTGGTGTTCACCGTTCAGGGTTCAGCGACCGACCACGAGCGCTTGCGCCTCGGGGTTTTATCAAAATGAACCCGGAAGATAAAGGACATAAAGGACAAAAGGGACAAAAGGGACAGCGATAACGATAATAATCCCGATTCTCGGATAGACATCGGGATGCCTTTGTGCGAGAAAATGATTGAGAAGCGCGGAAGATTGAGAGTATCAAAGTATCAGAGTGTCAGAGTGTCAGAGTGAAAAAAAGTAGAAAGTAGAAAGAAAAAGGGAAAAAGGAAGATGGAAAAAACTATGAACATCGAACATTCAACATCCAACATCGAACGAAGAAAAACTCTGTGCCTCAATGCCTCA
>JAGVIF010000432.1 GCA_020056205.1 Lentisphaeria bacterium
ATCAATAAGAAACTGCCTAAGAAAGAGACACGCTAAAGTCGAAGATCCCGGGTCTGTAGGAACTCGGGACTGTGAACTCCAACGGCAGTTTCAAAGGAGAAGGAACTTGGAAAAATGGATAATCTAAATTTGTTCTTATCGGAATGTTGGACCGTGATGCGGCAGATGTCATGGCCGCTTCTTTTCGGTTTTTTAATTGCCGGAGTCTTGTCTATTCTGATTTCAGCGGACTACGTCAAAACGCATCTTGGAGGGAGAAGCCTGCTTTCTGTCATCAAGGCTTCTCTTTTCGGGGTTCCACTGCCTTTGTGTTCGTGCGGCGTGATCCCGGTCTCGTCATCTCTAAAAAAATATGGGGCGGGGAACGGCGCCGTTGTATCGTTTCTGATTTCCACGCCTCAGACCGGAGTTGACAGCATCTTCGTGACCTACGGGATGATGGGATGGCTTTTTGCGCTTCTGCGGCCGATCGCCGCGTTTTTGTCGGGAATATTCGGAGGGGCGCTCGTCGCATTTTTTGACAAAGATAAACCTCCCGTTTCATGGGAAGAAAAAGAGAAATGCTCTTGCTCAACTGTTTCAGAATGTTCCGCCTCGAATGACGCCTTAAAAAACGAAAATATTGTCGCAAGAATTTTTAAATACGCCTTCGTAACGCTGATAGATGATATTTCCCCGTCGCTGGTTCTTGGAATTGTCATTTCCGCGCTGATTTCAATCTTTGCGCCGGCTGAGCTTCTGGAAAGAGTTGGGGAAGGAATAGGCGGAATGCTCTTCATGGTCGTTCTGGGAATCCCGCTTTATGTTTGCGCGACGGCCTCTGTGCCGATCGCGAGCGCTCTGCTGATGAAAGGTGTCTCGCCCGGTGTTGTCTTTGTCTTTCTTATGACAGGCCCTGTGACAAACACCGCCTCATTAACGACCATTTTCAAGCTCATCGGCCGCAAAGCTGTCTTAATTTATCTTTTATCGGTAATAATCTCGGCTCTTGCTTTTGGAATTATTATTGACCGTATTCCCTATACATTTTTTCAAGAGTCAGTCTCTCATCTTCACGGAAAAACATCAGCCTCTCTTTTTGAAGAGATTGGGGCAGTAGCGTTGTCCATTCTCCTGCTGATATCTCTTTTCAAAAAACTTCCGCGCCGCGTAAATAGAGTCTGCTGAAAAAAGATTTTTGCGAAAATCGCAAAATCTTTGTGTGATAATATTTCTTCGAATTTTAACGACACAAGTCAGCCGCGCCGTCCTCGGCGCTGGCTTTGACCTCCGCAACTGGCTCATAAAATTCAATCGCCCGTATTGATTTCGCATATTTTCTTTAGCGCCGATTCCGTTTTTTTTCTGATTTCCGAATGAAGACTGCGTCCGGATGAGTCAATGGTAACGGTGAGCGGCATGCGTTCCACGGTGATTTCAAAGACGGCCTCAGCGGGACCGAACTCATCAAGAAAATAGACGTTGCGAATTTCGCGGAGAAAACCGCGCGCGCTTTGCGCGCAACCTCCCGGAAAGCTGAGATAGACAGCGCCGAATTCAACGCAGGCATTTGAGAACGCTTCTCCCATTCCGCCTTTTCCTACGAAGATTCTCACTCCAAATCGCCTGATGATTTCAGGGGCGTAAGTTCCCATCCTCCAGGAAGTTGTGGGACCGGCCGCGATGAGCCTCCATTTGCCTGATTCGTCCTGCGACGCTATCGGTCCGCAGTGATAGAGAGCTGAACCCTTCGGGAGGAACCCCGGAGCCGTCCTCAAAGAACAGAGTTTTTTGTGAAATGCGTCTCTTGCGGTCAGAATCACGCCGCTGAGCAGGACATCATCGCCGCAGGAAAGCTTTCTGACAATGTCAGGATTTTTTAACGGGATTTTTATTTCGCGCGCGCTCATAAAAACTTTTCTCCAAGCGGAGTAAATATTCACCGAACCCTGTCCTTTCGGTGAATATTTACATATTGAACTATTTCACGCACAATATGTTATAGATATTGTAGAAGCATTCGAAAGAGTCGCCGGGAGCTTCAGACATTATTTTTCTTAGTTTTGACAATCGGATCATGTCAACGGCAGGATTCACTGCTCCGGTATTTTTCAAAGAGCGCAGAAAATCCACGAACGATGAATGGCGGACGGCATGAGGTTTTTCCTCGCTGATGAATGATGAAAATTTTGCGGCGAATCTGCGAAATTCGCAAATATCCGGATATTCGGGGATAGGATATTTTTCTCCGGCGGAGGAAAATCTCTTTCTTAATTCTCTGAACGAGCCTTTGCCGAGTGTGCTGAAACAAAGAAGCCCGCCGTCAACCAGACCGGAATAAGTTCTCTTGATGAGAGCCTGAACATCATCCGCCCACTGAAAAGACAACCCTGAAATTATCAGATCAAATTCTCCGAGATTAAAATCCGTGTTGAAATCGAGAATTTCAAATTCGATACTGGTATTTTTTGGCGGCGGGGTGTTTAAAAAAATTTTGTTTCTGCAGATTCGCAGCATGTCGTCTGATATGTCGGTGGCGAGAAATTCGGCGTTTGGATAGGCGGACAGTATCTGGCCGGTGATGAAGCCTGTTCCGCATCCGAGCTCAAGGATTCTGGAGGGAACGAATCCGCGCGGAATATTTCCGTAAAAAAACTCTGGCAGTTCCGTGGCCGCAAGGCGTTGAACGAGCGCGGCCCGCTCATACGACAGAGCCGCCTTTGAGAAATTCCTCTCAACCTTGTCGGAGAATATTGCCGTCTCTGATGAATTCTTGAATGAACAGTTTGATCTCATTTGTGTGCGTGAATGGAATGCCGTGTCCGGCATTTTCAATTTTTATGAATTTACAGCCTGGAATCAGTGTTGCAAGTTTTTCGGACAAAGCCGTGCTAACTATGACATCGTCGGAGGCGGCTATTACTATTGCGGGAATGTTTATCCGCCCTATTTGGGCTGACAAATCGCATTCGGACAGAAAGTTCAGTCCCTGCGCCATTTTGCCAGGGCTTGGAATGAGAGAATCGCAGTCAAAAGCAATTTTTGCCGGCGGGAAGATTATGGAATAGAAATCTCTAAGCGTCTTTGAAGGTTGAATGAGGAGGGACCTGCCCATTGCCTTTATTTTCGAGGTTTTTTGTCCATCGGCATTTTCGGATGATTCTGCGAATTTCGCAAAACCTGAAATGATTATCAGGGCTTTTATTTTTTTTGAAGCCATGGCGATGCGCAAAGCGAAGTGGGATCCGAGAGAATACCCCACGGCAACTTCGAAGCCTTCAGCAGCGCGCTTGTCTATCTCTGATTCCGTGTTTTTGAAATCGAAGTTTCCGCTTCCCGCGAAGAAACCGTAGTCAACGAGTTCAAGAGGAGATAGTTCATCGGGCAAAAGCTTCCTTGCCATAGATTTGTCAGGCGGCATAGCCCATCCCGGGAAAAAAATAGTTTTGAGTTTCATCATTTCAGACATCCTCTTTTGAAACTGCCGCTTTTTTCGGGGTCGGGGTCGCTATCGGTATCGCTTTGTTTGTAGTAGGCGAATTTATACGCCGTTCTTGATAACGCGCAATAAAT
>JAGVIF010000120.1 GCA_020056205.1 Lentisphaeria bacterium
CAATAAGAAACTGCCAAGAAAGAGACACGCTAAAGTCGAAGATCCCGAGCCGCGGGGCCTCGGGGCTGTGAACTCCAACGGCAGTTTCAAAGGAGAAAGGGAAAATGAACGTCGAACATTCAACATCCAACATCGAATGAAGAAAACGATTGAGAAGTTCTAAAGTTCGGAAGTGAAAAAAGTAGAAGGGAAAGTAGGGAAGTTCTAAACTGCGGGAGTGAAAGAAAGTAGAAAGGGAATAATGGAAAAGGAGGAAGTAGAAAAGTTTTCTAAATTTTCGTGTGTCCCTTATGTCTCTGTGGCGAAGAATTTGGAAATTCTCCTTTGAAACTGCCGTTTTTTTCGGGGTCGGGCTTCACATTACGATCTTGTTAAGCGGGTATTCGACTATGCCGCTGGCGCCGGCTTCCTTCAATTCGGGAATAAGATCTCTGACAAGAATTTCGTCAACAATCGTGTTTAGGGCGCACCAGCCGTCTTCGGCAAGGGGAGAAACCGTTGGCCTTTCGAGCGCCGGAAGTTTTTTCAGGCAGTATTCAAGTTTGTTTTTGGGGACATTAAGCATGAGGCCCACCTTGCCTTCGGCGGCGAGAGCCGCCTTCAGGAGAAGGCTTATTTTCTCTATTTTATTTTTTTTGAATTTGTCCTTCATGCTTTGCTTGTTGGCGATGAAGCGGGTTGTGCTTTCGCAGATAACATCGAGTATCTTCAGTTTGTTCGCCTTGAGCGAGGAGCCGGTTTCGGTGATCTCGACTATCGCGTCCGCGAGTCTCGGAGGCTTCACCTCAGTCGCGCCCCAGCTGAATTCAACCCGAGCCTTCACCCCGTGTTTTTTCAGATATTTTTTTGTGAGGCCAACGGCTTCGGTGGCAATTCTTTTGCCTTCGAGGTCTTTGGCGGTTTTTATCTTTGAATCTTCCGGAACCGCAAGCACCCATTTGAGCGGCGCACGCCCGACTTTTCCATATACAAGCTCCGCCGCCTCTACGACATCGGAGCCGTTTTCTTCAATCCAATCCTTTCCGGTGAGGCCGCAATCGAGTATGCCTTCTTCAACATATCTTGACATTTCCTGCGCCCTTATCAGCATGCACTCAATTTGAGGATCGTCTATTGAAGGATAAAAAGACCGCGTGTTTATGACTATTTTATATCCGGCCTTTTTAAACATTTCCACAGTGGAATTCTCAAGACTTCCCTTTGGTATTCCAAGAACTATTTTTTTCTCCATGATGATCTCCGTTTGTAAATATTCACCGAACCCCGTCCCTCAATGAATATTTACATTACTGTTTCTTTCTCGGCTCCATCGTATAAAGGCCTAGTGTTATCGCCCACGCGTCGTCTATATTCATCGTCTTCCATTCGTGTTCGGCGCCCCACGTATCGCTGTATATTATTTCATTTTTTTCCTTGTTGTATCCTCTGATGGCGCGCATGTGGCCGCCACCCACCTGCGGAGTTTTTGGCTCAGGAACTATTCCGAGCACCAAGCCCCAGAGAACCGGAACGCCTGAATCTATCGAAGAGAAGAGTAGCTTCTTGAAGTTATTGTATCCGTTCTTATCTTTTTTGATTCTGGACTCCCTGAGGATATCCAAATCCATCTGGTGAAATGGGTCTGTCATACCCCTATAATCAATTTTTGCCTTTTTTTCCCTTTTTGCCACGGTGTTGTATCCGTCAAACATTTTGACTAAATCGACGTTTTCGTGCTCCCTGACTTTGAGTCCAAACTTTGTGCTGACTTTTTTCAGAGATTCATACATTTTAGTCGGATCGGTGCCGCCTGCGGCGCCGGTATCCGCAAGTTGAGCGATAACGTGCTGATCAACTTCGGTTCCGTAATACCTGAGGACGGTTTCTGTTACTGCCACAGCGCAATATCCCTTTTGCCCCTGATCCACCATTGGGATGCCCTCAAGATAAACATTGCCGTTTTCATCCTTTTTCACATTCTTTTTTAAGTCTGAAGCGCTTGTCGTAACTTTTATGTCGCTGTCTTTTTTTTTCATCATGCTGACTTTTCTCGGATCGTTCTTGGGATCAAATGGAAAAACTTCTAACTTGATGTATTCCGCCCTTTCAAGTTTGCTCTTGTCCGTGACACTCCAATTAAGACACAATGCGACAAGATCAGATTTTACCCATATCCTTTTTTCTATTTTGATGCCCGTGGCAAGCCTTTGCTTTGGAGGAGTAAAACCTTTGTCCGCCGACCATTCTCCTATTTTCGCGGAAATATCACTGATCTTGGTTTCAAAATCATTTATCGACATGTCTCCCTCATCTCCGCGATTATACAACGATATCTCGACGGAGGAAAGTTTTCCTTCGGAGAATCTGAAGACTGCCTCCACAACTTTTAATCCGAGAAATTTAATTTCAGGGGTGTTTGACAAAAATCCCGGATATCTGGCTGAAGTTTTTTCCTTTTCGGACTGCCACTTCGCATAAGGCCCGTTTTTGCCGTCCTGAAATTTGTCGGCTTCAATCTGCCAAACATTGGCGTCCGAGAGAAACTCTTCGAGATTTTTCAAGTCCGCCGCGCCTGCGGTAAAGAATAACAGCGATGAGAAAAAAAGTAACGCTACGGTTTTCATTTTCATACAATTCCTCCATTTTCTATTTTATATTTTCCGCGCAACATGATTTGTTTTTGGTATTATTCTCTTTTGAAACTGCCGCTTTTTTCGGGGTCGGGGTCGGGGTCGGTATCG
>JAGVIF010000551.1 GCA_020056205.1 Lentisphaeria bacterium
CAGGGTCATGTCATAGTTCAACACAGCTTACTGATATAACTGAACAATCATTTTTTACTGGCTTTTTCGGATCGAATCGTTTATAACACCTGTATGACGATCGATTTCCCTCCGGCGCTTCGTATAGACCTTCCACAGATTCCATCATCAAACCATACTCTTGTTGTCCGTCCCATTATGGCTTCTGAGCGTGAAGCGTGGGATACGCTTATGGACCAACACCATTATCTTGGTTTCCGTGTAATTGTCGGTGAGTCCCTGCGATACGTGGCGTTTCTTGGTGAGCGTCCGGTGGCCTTGATAGGCTGGGGCGCCGCGGCCTTCAAGAGTCGTCATCGGGATGCATGGATAGGCTGGGAGGCACACCTGAAGTGGCGGCGGCTCTGCTTCATCGCCAATAATGTCCGCTTTCTCATCCTGCCTGACGTTCATATTCAGAATCTGGCTTCCCAAATATTAGGTCAAAATCTCAGGCGTCTGTCCGCTGACTGGGAGGCGGCCTATGGCCATCCCATCCTGATTGCCGAAACATTTGTTGATACCAGCCGGTTTCGGGGCACGTGTTACAAGGCCGCCGGGTTTCTCCCCCTGGGCGAGACGCGGGGGTTTCGCAGAAATGGCGGCAAGTACTACCTGCACGGCCAACCCAAGACCATCCTTGTCCGCCCATTGCGCCCCGACGCTTGCCAGCTTCTGGCTGACCAATTCTCCAATCCAACACTATTCAAAGAGGAGGGCATTATGGTAGATATCCGTAATCTCGACATCGAAGGCAAAGGTGGTTTAATCGAGTACCTTCGACTCGTCCCCGACCATCGGAAGAAGCGGGGCATCAGACATCGTGCCATCTCAATCCTCGCGGTTTCGGTCTGCGCCGTTTTGAGCGGGGCTAAAAATTACATCGCCATTGCCGAGTGGGCCGACCGGAGTTCGCAATCAATGCTTACGAAACTCTGGTGTCCCAAGTCTAATAAGACCGGTAAACGGGTACCACCTTCCGAGCCGACCATACGGCGATTTCTGGGTGAGGCCGATGCGGAGGCGGTTGATAAGATGGTTGATGTATGGCTTGAGCGGCAAGCCATGCGTGAGAAAGATCGGGTAATCGCCATTGACGGAAAAACCCTCAAGGCCTCGGCGCGTAAAGGGGAGCGGCAAGTCCACCTCCTCTCCGCGCTTCTTCACCACCAGCAGGTCGTCATTGCCCAAGTGCAGGTGGATGCCAAGAGCAACGAGATTCCTGCGGTGAAACTTTTGCTTGAGCCTCTCGATATACAGGGAGCAGTCGTCACCGCGGATGCTATGCACACACAAAATAACACAGCTACGTTTATCGTGATGGAAAAAAAAGCAGACTACTTCTTCACGGTCAAGGACAACCAGAAAACGCTCAACGACGACATCAAGACCCTCCATATGGAGGCTTTTCCCCCCTCAGCATGAAACGGTGGACAAAGGACACGGACGGATCGAAACCCGAAGAATCTGGACCAGCACCGAGCTCAAAGGATACATTGAGTTCCCCTATCACGAACAAGTAGTGCGAATCGAGCGCTCGGTGGCCGACCTTGCTGGAAACCCGCTCCGCCACGAAGTGGTGAGCGGTATTACCAGCCTTACTCCCGAGAAAGCCGGTCCGGAACGACTCCTTCAGATCAACCGTGAACACTGGGGCATTGAAAACAAGTTGCATTATGTTCGGGATGTTACCTACGACGAAGATCGCTGCCGTATCCGAACGAAGTCCGGCCCCCGGGTCATGGCGGCACTCCGCAATATCGCCATTGGCATCCTGCGACTTCGGAAGCATACCAATATCGCCCAGGCGGTTCGGCACTACGCGGCCAAACAGCATCTGACTCTCAGCCTCATCGGCATCTGAGCCCCTCCATAGGTGCCAACGAAAGTCTCTCCTGCCCGATTACAAAACAGGTGCGCCCAAAAATGGGCAAAACAATCCTAAAATCCAGGAAACGACGCCATACGTTCATGAACATCCGATAGATCTACCCCTCGTGCCTCTGAGATTACCGTCTTGGCGACATCGCCAGCGACTTTGACGTGACCGTGGCTTCAAAAAGTAACCCATTGATAATTCCATATTAGTAATGATATTATTATTTTCATCATGCCTATCTACGAATACAGATGCAATAACTGCCGGAAGAAGGCGGCTGTTCTTATCCTGAACCGGTCGTCTCAACCACCTGCCTGCAATCACTGCGGCAGCAGTGAGCTTACACGTCTTTTCTCGCGGTTTGCAGCGCCTAAATCTGAGGAGGCAAGACTCGAATCCTTAGCTGATCCTGGCAAATGGGGTGATATAGATGAAAATAATCCGGCCAGTATGGCAAAGTTTATGAAAAAGATGGGTAAGGAATTTGGTGATGAACTTGGAGAG
>JAGVIF010000165.1 GCA_020056205.1 Lentisphaeria bacterium
AGAAAGCCATTTCTTGAACTAGTGTATCGTCCCATAAGTGAAGTTGCATACTCTTCATGGCTGAACCTCGTGGAGCGTTTCTTCGGCAAGATCACCGACGAACGCATCCGCCGTGGCGTCTTCCGCAGCGTGGTCGAATTGATCGAAGCCATCCACGAATATATCGAGGGGCGCAGCCGCAATCCGAAGCCGTTCGTCTGGACGAAGGACGCTGACACCATCTTGACGAAACTGAAGCCCATCGCGAAGCAGCTCAATAAGACACTGCATTAATGGGACGATACACTAGTTGTCAAATTGGCGTTTACTGTCCGCTTGTAATACTCCTTATTTCGAATGTTGATTGTGGCTTTTGTATTTTGCTAATATTTTCTGTTTTTTTATTTGCAATTCCACTCCTAGATGTTAAAATACGAACAGAACTCCAACAGTTTTTAGGCAATGAAAGACATATGATGTTTGTTTTGAAGATCATTTTCTTTATATTTTTATTTTTTGTCTCATACATTTCTGTCTTAGGTGAAGAAGGCAAGGCAGATACGGTCTTAAACAATTTCATGGCAAGATTCGAAACAGGAGTGCTTGACGGGAAACAGGTAAAAGAAATCAAAAGATTGACAAAGTCAAAAGATGAAAAAATTTCGGCTCGGGCCAACGCATTATACGCAAGATATCTATGCGAATGCGAAAACAGACCAGATGAGGCACTTGCAAAAATTGCACCGTTCGTCCTTCCCCCTGACAAATCTGCGGAATTCGCAAAGAAAGACAACTCTAAGAACGAAAAGACATTTCCACCAGCCTCTGACTGGAACTTGAACAGTCCAGAATGCTGCGTCACCGCATCAGGAATATTGGCCTACAAGAAAAAATATCCCGAAGCCCTTGCCGGTCTGAATTTAGTTGGAGAAAAACTTGAAGGTTTTCCTCGTGCATTGGCCGCAGAAGGTGTGGGCGATGTTCTTTTTGAACTGAAGCAGTTTCAAGGGGCAGCGGACGCGTTCAGGCTGGCTATCAACGTCCTTGACTCCTTCAGAAAAAGTTCGGATTATCTCAATGATCCAGACAAAATTGTCGATATAATCTTCCGCAGAATACAAAAAAAACTTTCAGAAGCTGAACGTATTCTGGACTGTGAAAAATACGGCCCGGAGTTTGTGGCATACAGGGAGGCAAGGAAAAATGAGTTTTCGGGGGATTTCCTGAGAGCCACAGTTCTCTATGGAAGAATAGTCAAGGATTTCCCAAACATTGTATATTCGGAGGCATCCAAGCTCTATCATTCGAAATGTCTTTTGCGGCTCGCGGGCAAGACCGAGTCAAAGAAGGCCGAAAATGAAATTATCGAACTCGATTTCCGCAACCGGAAAACCGACGCGATGCTGAAAAAGGATTCAGATAAGATGTCCCGTCGCGTAGCTGAATCATTCAATGCACTCTTGAAAGAAGACGAGACATTGCTTTCCGAGATGAAAACTGTGCCTCTCGGCAGCAAATCCGCTGAAAAAGCTGCAAGCGTTCTCGAAAATTTCATTTCAGAAAACGAATTCGGTCTCTATCGCGGCGAAGCGTTACTCCTGCTTGCCGATTATCGCCTCGAGCGCGAACTTGAACCTGAAAAGGCGCTTGCAGCGTACGACAAAGCGGTCAGATGGATCGAAGAAGGCAAGAAAACCGGAGCGGAAATCGATAAATTTCAGGTTCCAGAAAAGGCGCTGACTGTGACATCGCCTCCACAGGCAATGCATCTATACGATGTCTGGGGAAACTTGAAATGGAGCGAAGCGGCACCTGGGAATGTGGTGAATCAATTCACCTGTCCATGGTATTTCGACTGGCTCGAACTCTCCGTCCTCTCGAAACGCGGTCTCTGCCATTATATCCTCGGCAATAAAGAACAGGCTCTCGAAGATATAAAAGTAATTATAAGGAATTCACCCGAGGAAAGGAAAAATTTTGAGGCCGGATGGTTCAACAGCTATTCAAGATTGAGAGATGAGTTCAAGGAAGGCAGAATGTTCGCCACAAAGGAAGAACTCGCTCAGTTCAAGGGGAAGGTCAAAACGGCCGTCATGGTCGCCGACTATTACTATGAGATCGAGGACTGGAACAGGGCATTCGAACTTTATACGTTCTACCGGGAACTTTACGGCAGCAAGTTCAATAAAAAGGCAAATGCCTATTTTGACTACGTGCTCGGTAACCTTTATCTGCTGAGAAAGGAGGATGAGAAGGGATTCACTCTTCTTGAAAAGTTTGACGGCAAACTTTATGAGGACACTGCGACATGGCCGCGTGCGATATTCGCACTTTTCTCCCGTTATCAGACAATGAAAGGCAAAGAGGAATATGCCCTTGAACTCCTGCGCCGCGTCCACAAGAAAATTCCTGACGACATCATGGGGAAAAGGGCATACTATCATCAGGCCGAATGTCTTTTCAGCCGGAAAAGATACGATGAGGCCATCCCGATCTTCGAGGATGTAATGAAAAAATATCCTGGAACATGGCTGGCACAGGGTGCAAGCCAGTATCTTGACGAAATAAGAAAAACCAAATAGTGAGGAAATATTATGAGTGGAAAAGCAAAGAGAACGTTGTTTGTGGCAGGAATCTCGCTGGCGATGATTTTCGGACTGGAAGCCGCAGACTACAACCAAACCGAAAACTTCGGGGTGAAAAAGCCCGGCGACAGGGTGGGATTCACCGTAACCCCGCCCGGAACCGTGATTTCCGGCAACTGCACGAATTCCGGTGGTTTCGTCTGGACTGGTGGTCCGGCATCGTGGAACGGCACAATCCCGGACGATTTCAGCGGGAACCATGCCGGTGCCTTCGACGGGACATATCAGCCGACAGGCACTGGCGGCCAACCCAAAATCTATACTTGGTATGTGGATACAAATGCGAAAGTAGTAAAAGTCGGCAAGATTGAAATCAATGCGGAAGGGAGCCAACATGATGTAACAGGACAGGAAATAACTCTCCTAAAGGGGACGAAATACACGTTCAAGGCAATTCCTGATCCGTCAAATCTAGCTTTTCCGTCCGGCGAACCTAAATGGTCTGGCATCGAGTCCGGATCTGGTGAAACGATCGAAGTCACATTTGACACCGAGGGGTCATTTTCTCTCACTGCCAAATGCGGATCAGAAACAGGGAAAAAGGTTGATCTTGTCGTTATCCTCCCTGAGATTGAGGAAGTAAGATATAAGGGGCAGGACATTGTTGACAAGCAGGACAAGTGGACAAAATCAGGAATCAATGATCCAGCATGCTTTGTTCAAAACCGTAACTCATCAGTTGAAGTTGTCTTCAAACATGCAAGATCATTGACTTACAATACAAGTGTTGTCATATATGGAGATGTAAGCTGGTGGGACGATGACATGACCGGCGGGAATTATTCCGAGACGACAACTACTTTCAAAAATTGGCCGTCAACGCCGTTGATAATTCAGTCCGAAAGCACAAATGAACCTGAAGTGGATTATTACGAAGAAGTTGATATAACATGGCAGTACAAAGTACCATCTGGAATAAACAGCATGATTGATGCCGGTGATACTAACAGCCTTGATTATTATCTGATCTGGAATGACCAAGTTGCAGGCTCAGAATTCAAATTCGATATCATTAAGTGGGCATGCGACGCCGCTGAAGATACCGCCGGAGAAGATGACATCAGGGAAGAACTTAATGACGAAATATATAGCGAATATGATTACGATTACAACTGCCATATGCTATCAAGTAATTTTACTTGGTGCAACCGGGTATTGGGAATAAGCGCTAATACATGGTATTGGAGCAGCTGTTCCTCAATGTATTACATTAAGCCGGGATTCCCGAATATCGGAGATATGGCAGCAATGCAGTCAATATCGTTTGTCCCAGCAGGCCATTTCTGGTCCCAAATATATGATTGGTCTTTTCATCAATGGGCACAATCTGGCGGAAAGCAGTATGACCCAAGTTCAGGCAATATTCACAATGGATCATGGGGAGGATATGAAGATTACGTCATGGCTAAATATCACCGAGTGGACAGCCTTAGTCCGACTGTGGTTGTTCTTGACGATAATCAACCGGGTCAAACACTCGGCTGCGAGTCAACTGGACAGGCTTTCAATGCAGCAGTTTTTGCATGGAGCTCACCCTGAAAGTGAACTGATTATTCCTATGAACAAGATAACATTATTGATTATACTCATACTCTCCTTGGGGCAAGCGGTCTATGCACTTGATAATGCCAATGGCAATTCAAAAGTGCAAACGGCAGATCGTTGGGATATTAAAGTTGTTAAAGAAGCTGACCAGTGGGTGGGTATTACTCCCGGTCCCGCAATGGCCATTGGTCTAAATGACAGGTGGTGGAAGGAAGAAAAAACGATATTGCTACATAGATTGGAAAAATTTCCCGACTGCAGTTTTTCCGATGATATCGATTTGCTTCTTGCAACCGGTCTAATCTATTATGACAAAGATTACGATACTGCGGAAGAAAGGATTAATAAAATATGCAGTAAATATCCTGATGGAACCATCTATATGTTATCACCCTCTCTGGATCCTTTTGATCCCTTTGACAAAATATGGCGATTATATTCTCCAATTATTGTATCGATGAAACATGGGAAGATTCATAATATTCGTCTATTTATGAATAACCCTGGAGAGACTTCCGCTCTGCATTATTTCAATCATATTCAAAAATATCCCAACAGAACCCATGACTTAGCAACATTGCTATCTACAAAACTGATGATTATAAAAAATAAGGGAAATGATTCAAAGATTATTTTACAAAAGTTCATGTGGAAGAATCAAGTATCGTTTTTAGAAATCCACAATGCCGACAAAGGAGCTGCGGAAGAAGAGTACGGGGTATATATCTTCAATATTGAGAGAGTCTTTACGGCAGATGCCAAATTCTTAGCTTTAGAACTGAAGAAAAATGGGGAACTTGATCAGGCAATAAGTGTCCTTGAAAGCTTCACAAAGAAATTCTGCGATGGTGGATGGTACAGTTCATTCAACGAACTTCTGGGGGACTTTTATCTTGAAAAAGGAGGAGAGGAAAACGCGAAAAAGGCTGCACAGCAATATATTCTGGCCGAACAGGGATGGCTTGAAGAAAAAAAGAATGAATGCAGAAAAACATCGTTGGGAATTCCTATGGCTCCGCAGGAGTCTTCATTGTTTTCAGAAGACGGCAATCTCAAGCACTGGGAAAGAGAATTCAACAGGCTAAAGGAAAAGGTTGAAAAATCCGGAGGAAAACTTCCGGTGAACTTAGATGATGAAATTAAAAAGCTCAAGGATTTTTTCTCCTCTATTCGCGGGCCTAAGCCAATTCCCGAAGAATGGAACTTAAAACCCATCAACTTCGTCCCGGATGATTTAAATAATTCCATTGCAAAAAATGACATTAATTCCTTGAAGAAATGGTCTCAGGATTTTACGTATGGGACGAAGGCGATTGAGAAACTTGGCTCCAGCCCCGGAGGGCTCAAGGCTTTAGAATGCATACTGACAGAGGCATCTGCGGAAAAAACGAAATGCCCCAGACATCTGTCGGAAATATTGTCAGCGCTTAAAAAGGCCGGCAAACTGGATGTCAAGCAGTTATTGAAAACAGTCAAGAATGATAAAATCAGAGAAACCTTGTACAATTTTTCGATAGAGAAGATGCCAGAGGAAAAAGCGCTCGACCTGTGTTTTCAAAAAGTAAAAGAGTATGCCAGTGATCCAGATGCCCATGTTGACGAACTATACATGTTTCTGAAAGGATTCGGAAATCGCATGGATTCAAAAAGTCTAGAATGCTTCTCAAAACAACTTGGCAACAGGGATGCGGATCTTTCATCGAGGGAAAAGTGCCTGGCTATAATAGGTGAGTGGATATCCCTTGATCAGGAAACGCAGAATATCATTAATGACATGATCCGCAAGATTATGCTCGATACCAATGGAAGGAGCAAGGCGGAAGTTATAAGGGTCGTTGGAATATTTAAAAATCCCTCCACTCTAAAATACATCCCTCTCGAATCGGAAGAAAATATGGAGGTCACTGCCGAAGCTATTGCTGAATACTTCCACTGTAAATCGGATCTGAAGCGGCAGGACGACAAAGTAAAAGCGTTTATAAAGGAAAGCAGTCCCCTGGTCAAGAAAATGTCTGATATGATCCGAGCTCCAGATCAACAGCCGAATCGTTCACCAGAAAACAAGGGAAAAGGAAAGGAAATCCCAAGGAATTTGACAAAAGAAGAGTCTGTCGCACTAAAAGGAATAATGTATGACAAAAATAAATCGTTGGAGGAACTCCGTTTACTGGACAAAATAATGACCGGAAGTTCCGACAGAAAGTTGCGCGACAGATGCCGGAAGGATTTGAGTAAATGGTTAAGGGGATATTCTTCATGCCGTGATTTTGTCGTAAGCATTGCCGCTCCGCTTATTCCGTCTGGTGAAAACCCCATACGAACATCGGCCATGGAAGTACTTGGAAATTCAATTGACCTCTACAATTCATTTCTTCTTGAACCTTACCTGGATGATAAGAATCAGGAAATAAGAAACTGTGCCATGCGAAGTTGTGATAAGTTACTTTTTCTTCCTCCATCCACCGTGGGAGAAAATATAAAGGGAAGGATACAGAAGATAAAAGACATCTTCTTCGCGATACAGACGGAATACAGTTCGGCATCGTTACCCGAGTAAGACTGATCCAAAACAATTTGAAG
This sequence comes from Lentisphaeria bacterium, assembly GCA_020056205.1. Taxonomy (GTDB): domain Bacteria; phylum Verrucomicrobiota; class Lentisphaeria; order Victivallales; family GWF2-50-93; genus JAGVIF01. Next base: position 6,750 of record JAGVIF010000165.1, read on the forward strand.
CAAAGCATGGCGTGACATTCCGGGTTCAGCCGATGTTTTCAGCAATTTCCCGTCGGCTGAACATTGAAATCGCGAGGAAACAACACATGGAAAGATAGGGGAAGGCATAAACCGCCGCAAGAAGGACATAGTTTAACGGGATCTGCTTTCTGCTGGAAAGGGCGTCCGCAAGCCAGAACAGCTGCCAGTTTGGAATTGCCGCATATATCACCGCGGCAATGACGCTGTCTCCCGCGTTTCCTCCAAAATAATAGTCCGAAACAAGTCCGAGAATGAATATGATGGAACAGGCTGTCATATTCGAAATCAATTCCAGCCGCGTAGAAAGGAGATAATATAAAAAGTTGTGTATGGATTTAAAACAACGTGTCTTGACTTATATTAAAATTTCACAAAAAATAACAAAGAAAGGACACGCTGTCATGAACAAAGCTACAATGGAGACGCTGAAAGATCAAGTTCCGGAGATGCTCGGGCTTGAAGAAATCGTGAGAATTGGAGTCAGGAAGATGCTTGAAATTGGACTGAGTGCGGAGGTGGCCGAGTATGTCGGCAGGATGGGTGGTGTGCTGACCGCCGACAAAAGATCTGCCATAGTCTGCAATGGCTTTCACAGGGAACGGGAGATATTTGTCGGTTCCGGGCCGGTTCCTGTGAAGGTTCCGAGAACCCGCAACCGCAACGGAGACAAGGAGAACTTCGTGAGCCGCCTTGTTCCGCCGTACCGGCGCAGGAGCCTGGCGATAGACGAGGCGATTCCGCTGCTCTATCTGAAGGGGATTTCGGGCAACGACATGGCTGAAGTTCTCGGCGGTCTTTTCGGTCCCGGCTTCGCCGGAGCTTCTCCGGCGAACGTCATGCGCCTGAAATCGGTGTGGGAGAAGGAATACGAACTCTGGAATTCCAGAGATCTGTCGTTTGCCCGATACTGCTACATATGGGTGGACGGCATTTATTTCAACCTGAGACACGGCGACAGCCGCCTCTGCGTGCTTGTCGTGATCGGCGCCACCGAAAACGGGGAGAAGGAGCTTGTAGCCGTTGGCGGAGGATACAGGGAGAGCGCCGAGAGCTGGAGCTGCATCATCAGAGATATCATCTCCAGGGGGCTTGTTCCGCCCAGGCTGGCCATAGGGGACGGGAGTCTGGGGTTCTGGTCGGCCAAAGAGGTTGTCATGCCGGAGACCAAAGGACAGCGATGCTGGGTGCACAAGACGGCAAACGTTCTGGACAAGCTGCCCAAATGCGTCCAGAAACAGGCCAAGCCCATGATCCACGAGATATACATGTCCCCGACAAAAGCCCTGGCCGACAAGGCCTTCGACAGGTTCATAAATGTTTTCGGGCCCAAATATCCGAAGGCGGCGGAGTGTCTTTCCAAAGACAGGGAAAGCCTTCTCAATTTCTACGCTTTTCCGGCCGAGCACTGGAAGCACATACGGACGACAAATGCCATAGAGTCGACTTTTGCGACCGTCAGGCTGAGAACGGACAAGACCAGGGGGCATGGAAGCATGGGGACGACTCTTCAGATGGTCTTCAAGCTCGTCGATGCCGCATCGAAAGGATGGCAGAGGCTCAGCGGGCACAAGCTGATCCCGAAAGTCCTAGACAACGTCAAATTCGTAGACGGAGTAGAGGCCAAGGAGAAAGCAGCATAGCAAAAGGGAGTTTTCAGGACACGTGAAAATAATATGAAAATCTCATACACAACATTTGAAAATATCTCACAAGGGGAATGGCACAAGATGAAATCAACAAAAATGAATGGAAAAATCCTGACAATTGGTCTGGTCTAGGATTCTATTTCAGCAAAAAAGACAGTCGGGTATGGGTTCCAAAGTCAACTCCATGGATGGGATGGACTCTAAATATAGGACGCCCTATGGGAGCGTATTTGTTGCTTGCTTTCATTATTGGGATTCCACTGTTCATCATTATTATTGGCGTTGTGACTAGAAAATAAAAAGAAATTAATTCGAACAATTCCATGCATCCAACCCCGCATCCGCGGGGTGGCTGATGGTTGGGCGTTAGCTGAATAAAATGAAAAGAATACATAAAACCCTCTTCATCGTCACCGGCGTTATCGGAATCCTCAGCGCGATCTTCGGTCTTTGGTATAATGCCACCACATTGATGACAGCGTCTAGTGGTGCCTTCGACAAAATTAATTTAGATCAGCCGATTCCCTTTTTCTATCAAGCTTTTTACACCATGTCGGCGATTTGCGTATTTTTCTATGTCCTTCTTGTTTTCTTTTCGATCCAGATAATTCGAACCCAAAAGGCATATATTTGGCCATTGACCATTCTACTTGTCTCCGAAGTGATTTACTTTTTTGCCCTTGGCACATTGTGGCTTCATCCCAAATGGGGCATGAGCATTGGAGCAGCGACAGGCGTAGCAAACGGGGGTTTGATGATTCAGTTTGTTATTCTATTTCCTCTTTGGGCACCTATCCTGCTCCTTGTCGTAAATCATTTGAGTAAGAAAACAGCTAACAAAGCCATCCAGCCAACCTCGCTACCGCTCGGCGGCTGATGGCGGACGTTGTCCGACTAACCCCGAGTCGCAAGTTCGTTTGATGTTGGGGGGGGATAGTGGTTTCGGCAATGGATAATGATAGCTCGCAGCGGTTGATTGGCAGCTGAGCTGTTTTTGAAATTTGTTCTTGAAAAAAGTAATAATCGGAGGTCACTTTGAAAAGCGTAATAGTCCTTGCCCTAGCATTCCAATTCGTGTTTTTACCCTCTTTCGGCCAAACATCCCCAAAGGCGATCGATGTGGCGCTTGAAAAAAGGAATCCTGCAAACGTCGATACCATGCAGGTCACCCCGAAGTTGTGGTTTGTGGCAGAAGTTCTGACCATGCTGACGAACGATAAGCGGCGGGCACTTCACGATTTCGTTGCCGGAACCGTGGTGGTCAGAACCAACACCGAAGACAGCATCGCCCAACCAGACGCTGCACCGAATGGCGGCACCGCCACGCAGCTTGGCAATTCGGGAGTCACGGAGGGGCCGCCATCGGTGAGCTGATCGTTAGACCCTTATATGAAAGCTGGTATCACGGATCAGATTTAGAGTCTGCAAGAATTGCTTGCTGATTAATCTGGGAGTCAAGAGGTAATTGCAAAAGTCTGAAATTATTCGATTAAACAATGAAATAGCATGGAAAAAACGGAAAGAGAACTCATAATATCCAAGAGAGTATAAAATTC
>JAGVIF010000248.1 GCA_020056205.1 Lentisphaeria bacterium
AATAGCGATAACCGACCCCGAAAAAGGCGGCAGTTTCAAAAAAGTAGTTTGCGATCTCCGAGCGCAAAAAACAAGACGATTTGCTCTTTGCGCCAAGGATGTCGCAAGCTACTTGCGATTTTCGCAGTTTATCGAAGTGAAACTTAAATATAAAGGACAAAAAATATTACGCGTATGAAAAACTTTGAATTTCGCGCCGTTCAGCTCGATCTGGCGCGGCAGATGGAAACGCTCGATACGATCCGGCATTTCATTGATGTCGCCAAACAGTTCGGTTTTAACGCCGTGGCCCTGTATCTCGAAGGCCGGGTGCGCACGAAGACTTTTCCCTGGCCGACTCCCGAAGAGAGCTACACGCCCGGCCAGATGCGGGAGATTGTGGCCTACGCTACGCAACAGCAGATGGATGTGATCCCGATCGTCTCCACGCTCGGACATGTCGAGCTGTTTCTCCGGCACGAACCCGTCCATCCGCTGGCGGAACTCCGCGACGGCGGTGTGGGACGCATGGGAACTCATCGGCTGAACGCCTTTTGTCCTTCGCTGGAGGAGACCTACCGGTTTCTGGAAGACTATGTCACGGAACTGACAGAAATTTTTTCATCGCGGTATTTTCATGTCGGCTGCGACGAAGTCTGGGACATGGGGTGTTGCCCGCTCTGCGCCGAGCGGCTTCGGAAAGGGGAGCGACTCGATGATCTTTTTGCCGGACACATCGCGCGGGTGCATCGGATCCTCTCCGGAAAGCTGGGGCGGCGCCTCATCATGTGGGATGATCTTCTGGAGGAACTGCCCCTGGCGCTGGAGGCCATTCCCACCGATATCATCCAGTGCGTGTGGCAATACGACGCCTTCGTCGAGCAGACGAAAACCCATTGGGGCCGCCGTCGCCGCGATCATCGCATGGCGGATTACGACCGGCGGGGAATCTCCTACGTGGTGGGGCCCTGGGCGGCGTGCGGTACGCGGAACACAGAGTCTCTGACGCACTACGCCCGGCGTTTTCATCCGATGGGTGGCTTGCTGACACTTTGGGACGGCCATCCCCTAGAGGATCAATATGCCGTCATCACTTTTGCCGGACGGCTTTGGAGCAATCCGGAGGCGGAGGATGGCCGGAAGATTTGCGACCAAGCCTATGCGGAATTGTTCGGACTCGATGACCCGACGTTTCTGCAAGCGCTTTGGGCCGCCAAGTCCGTGGGGCCCCTGAGCAAGCGCCAAACGCCGGCGGCCTTTCTGCGCGGCCCCTTGACGCCCTACGCGTTTGAGCGCGCCAATCAGGCGCGTTTGCTGGGAATGGTGCTCGGATCATTCCGCGACCGCGTTCCGGCCGGGTTTCCACGGAATGTGCTGGACGGGATTCTTATGAGCCTGCGGCGGGAGCTGGTTCAATACGAGATTCGGGACATCATGGAAGGTCTCTACGAAGGCTGGAACGGGGGAGTCAACCGACAGGCGGCGCTGCTGGACAAGGGACGCAAATTGCTTGAAGATCTCATCGCGATCGCGGATCGCCGCGACGCAGTCTGGCGGCGCGAGCGTCCGAACATTGTCGCGGCGCAAGAAGGAAACACCGGGAAGTTCGAGAGCAACCTGTGCGACAAACTGGCGGCTTTTTTTAAAACGGTGGAAACCGGTCAACTGCGGGAGACGGGTCTCTTCGTGATCCGCTATTCCCTGCCGGACTATTTCGGCTGGCCGGCCACCAAGTGGAACGTGCAGTATGAAGGTTCAGAGGAGTGGGTCTTGCTCGACAGCGGCATGCCAAAACCTTGGGATGGCGATTATAGCGATTGTCCGTTTTTTACGGTTAAACATCCCATTTCGGGGAATCGCCGGCCGCTCCGGGCGAGAGTGGAGGTTACTGGTTACGGCGGTATTGGCATCCTCTACGTGGAGGTGCGCATTGGCCGGGAGAGTTTTCGGCCCGTGCGCATAGAGAATATTGCCGGGTTGGTGCAAGACCCCGATAACATCCTAGTGGACGATACCGGGTCATGCTGGCTCGGGGAAGCCTCCACCGCAGAAGCCTTTCACAACCCCGCGATGGCGCGACAAGTCCATACGCTGGAGATAGTGTTGCGTCAATCGTAAGGCGTCAGGAGAAGACAGCTTGGATTTAAGATTTTTTTTCGGCTCTTTCTCAAATCGAGTGGACAACTCGATTCGAAAGATTATGAACAATTTACCCGAGGCAATTGCAAAATTGCTTCTTTGAACTGATTTCAAAGTTGGAGTTCACGGCTTTAGCGTGTTTTCCAAGTTCATTGAATGCACGCTGACCTGTCTGCGTGCCTGCCTGAGCGAGGACGCTCGCAGTCAGGCGGACACGCACAGGCAGAAGCTGTGAACTCCGGCAGATTACCCCGTAATTCGGAGTTTTGAAATCAGCTCACTCACTTAAAACAAGAAGGAGGATTATTTTCCCGGGTGCGAATGAGTTGCTTGGGAAAAGGAGAGTATTTATGAACTACAAGAATAACATTCCCTTTATCAAGAAGGGGCTTGAAGTAAGCCAGATCAGCTTTTCCGGAGGGCGGACCGCCGCCAGCATCGCCAGGCATGGCGGCCTGACGATGATTGACTACTATGGCGGACAGTCCATCGGTGACACCCACTTTTACAAGTCGGATCCGATCTCCGCATGGGGCATGCTTTTCCGTCCCTGCGTTTCCATTGATGGCGACCTCTATTATCTGGAATTCAATGACACGCTTATCTATCCGTTCGGCTATTCCAGCCGGTGCCGTCTGGCGGATCTCGCCTTTTCGCATGGGATGTGGCTGCTCAACGACGCCATCGTTTTCACGCTGGACATTCTGGACAAGCCGGTCGATGCGAAGGTCATCTTCAAGCTCATCAACACGGACACCTGCACCCGCATAGACAAGCCGACGAGAACTTGGGAGAACTTTGCAATGGACGCGAAAACCGGCGCGGCCATCGCCTCGGCCAGGAGCGCATATCCGGCGGAGTCCCAAAAACTGCGGCAAATACCCAAGGATGGCCTTGCGAAGAAAATGAACGACCTCTGTTCCCCCAATGTCTCTTCGGAAACGTGGATTGGCGTTGTGTCGGCGTTGGAGCTTTCGTTCAGGGAAACACCACACGGTTTCAGAAAGTTTTATTTTGATTCTCCCTGCCGAAAAGGGGGGAACTCAATTTCTCTGGCCTTTGGGCATCAGGGCCGGCCGGCTTTTCTCGAACGCCTCTCGGCGCTCCGTTCCACCGCCGCCAAGGAGGCGGACGAACTCGTGAAGAAATACCTTCGCATGACGTCCAAGGCGAAAATATCAATCAAAGGACGCAAGACCGCCCAGTCCCTGCTCAACAACGTCGTGCCCATCATCGATTCGCTGAAGATCAAGGATATTCCGGGTGCAATGCGCTCCGCCGATTCGGGCTACTGGGTCTGGGGCTGGGACAGCATGATATTCCCCGACGGGATGGGTTTTTCAGGCGACACCGCCTTCATGGAGGACATGCTTGACTTTTACCGCAGGACGGCCGATCCTGAATATGGCATCATCCATCAGATGCGGCTCGATGAGAAAGCGATCCTGACCATGGAGTTCGCGGCCCAGTGCATTTATATCGTGCTCCTCTATCGCACCTACGTGTTGACCGGGAATATGAAACTGCTTGAAAAACACATGCCTTTTGCCAAGTGGATCATCGCCAAGGCTGGTGAAGATGAGGTTGCTGGATCAGGATTGATGAAAAGCACCACTCTCTACCCGGACAATCCGGCCGATCTGGAGCAGGACGGCGACGATATCAGCATCTTTGACAACAGCATTTATTACCAGGCGCTCAGGGTCATGGCTGAGCTTTCTGAGGAAGTCGGCAACTCAGCGGATGCTGCGGATTACACCCGTAAGGCGTTGCGGACACAGGCAGGTTTTCAAAAGTTCTTCGATAAAAAGCAGGGCTATTTTGTGGATAGTCTTTCCGCAAAGGACTTTTCCCCGCGCCGCCACTATCCGCTCTATGCCATTCTCTGGCTCACTCCTTTCGCGGCGGAACTGGTCAAGGGTAATGAGAAATCCATAATCCGGTTCATGAAGAGGAATTTTCCAGCCCGCCACGGACTGCGCATGCTTCCGAAATGGGACACCCGCTTCATGTATGACGGCTGCCAATTGGGAATGTATATGCCGTGCATCGAGAATTTCTACCGCGAGATGATGAAGATCGGGCGCGATTCCAAAGAGATCGCCAGGATCTTCGACAACATGGAATGGTTCTGGAACCAGGTCTGCGTGCTTGAAGCGCTCACCTGCGAATGTGAAAACCATGGTGTCACCCTAGACAACCCCGGGCGAAAACAGGCGTTCGCCGCCAAAGCCTGGCTCAACATGTTCTATCAGATCGCGGCGGGACTGAATATCTCCATCAGGGGGTTGTCTTTTTCCGCCTGCGATTCCCCGGAGATCACCATCGAAAAGCTGTGTGTCCGAGGCAAGACGCTGGATGTCGAAATCAGCGGACGAGGCTGGAAGATTGGCAGTCTTCTTCTCAACGGGAAAGCTGTCCTGGCGCCTTTCACCATTCCTTTTTCCGATCTCAAAAAGAGCAATCGAATTGTCATAAAACGCAAATAATAATAAGTTAACGAAAGGATTTGTAATGATTGGCAACAAATGGAAATGGTTTTTTTCACTTGTGTTATTTTTTGAACTTATAAAAGGAGTTAGCGCTATGGAATTGAATTTGAATCTGCCTTGGTCAACAAAGATGTCACCCCCGGCGGTACTGGAGCTGCAGTTTTATTCGCCGCAGTCGGATGACATGCTTTTTGGAGCGGTCAAGGAAGTGGAGATCCGCTGTCGCGCCGGGGTGCATCCCGTAGGTCTCAAATATGCAGTGAGCCGGAATTGCATGTCCACCCCGTTCATCCAGGGTGATGCAGAGGCACTGCCAGCCAACACCTACGTGATCAAGGTACCTACTGAAAAGCTGTATCCGGGATTTTATGACGTGAAAGTATGGCTTGATACTGGCGAAGCTAAAGCGATCGAAGGGATCAACGTCTTTGGATATCAGATTGAAAAGATGAAGGTGCGCGAGACACGGCCTGCGGATTTCGCAGATTTCTGGAACAAGGGCAAGGCGGTTCTCAAGACGATTCCGCTCGATGCTCAGGCCGGTGAGATGAAGACCTTCAAAGGCAAGGAAATAGACGCATACAACCTGGCGCAGGCCTGTCTGCCCGGAGATTACGATCCGAAGGGGCACAAGACCGAAGAAGTCGAAGCGTGCAAAGTTTCCTTCGCCAGTGTCAACGGATTACGCGTGTATGGCTGGCTGGCCAAGCCCAAGGGCGAAGGTCCGTTTCCGGCGATGCTGGTCCTGCCCGGCGGAGGAATCGCCCCGCGTCCGATGCCGCTGGAACATGCGCGACACGGATATGTTTCCCTAGACATCCAGATCCACGGGCACGACGTGGACATCAAGGAATATCCCAAAGTTCCCGGCTATTACGACAATTTCACCTTCGAGCCGGTAGAGAAATTTTATTACCACACCGTCTATCTGAACGCGCTGCAGGCGATCAATTATCTGGTTTCGCGCCCGGACGTGGACAAACAAAAAATAGTTCTCGTGGGCGGGAGCCAGGGCGGACGGCTGAGTGTGGTTCTCGCGGCGCTCGACGAGCGTGTCGCCGCAGTGGCGCCGGCCATCGCCCACAACGGCAACGTTGTATACACCCAGTGGGCTGAAGCGTGCGGCAAGGCCGGGAAGGACGGCATGGACATGGAAATTCCGCCCGTGCCCGCTGACACTCCCGAGCAAAAATGCCTGCCCTATTATGATGTGATGAACTTTGCGCCAAATGTAAAATGCCCGGCGCTCATGAACATCGGTTTGATTGATCCCGTCTCCCTGCCCACGGGAGTCTGGGCGATCTATCAGCGTCTTGGCAGCAGGGATAAACGGATAATACTATTGCCGGGCATGGCCCACGATTGGTCGGCGGAATTCGACCGACAGGCCTGGCGATGGCTCGACGAGAAACTTCCGAAATAAATAGAAGGGAGCCAGAAAATTATGTCACTAGGAGGATTTCTACAGTTTTTACCGATTGCAGTCCTTGCAGGCAGCGCAATCTGCGCGGGAGGAAGCGAAATGGGTGCGGATATTAAGACAGTTTTCGCCAAGGCTTCGACAGGCGCCCCTCTTAGGGCTGTGGCGATTGGCGGATCAATCACACAGGCAGGCGGCGGCTGGATCGAGTCCTGGCTGAAAAAGACTTTTCCGTCCAGCGCAGTAACCATGCGCAATGCCGGAATGAGTGCGACCGGAAGCGACCTCGGCATTTTCAGGCTCGAACGCGATGTCATCGCAGCACAGCCTGATCTGGTCCTGATAGAATACGCAGTCAATGATGGCGGACGTTCCGAAGACGATGTGGTCTGGACAGTCGAAAGTTGCGTACGCCGGCTCAAGAGCCTGCCGCATCCTCCGGCAATAGTCATGCTCGAAACTGCACACCGCCAACGGCCAGTGGACACTGTTCCGCCCCAGAGAAAAGTCGCCGAACATTACGGACTCGTGACTGTTGATCTTAATGCAGCGGTCAAAGCCAAGATTGCAAAGGACAGTCTGAAATGGGAGGATTTCCTTGCCGACGATGTCCACATGAATGATCGCGGCAATGCCTTCTACGCCGAACAAATCTCCTCTGTCCTGGAAAAATTCCTCGGGGGAAAACCTGAAGTGGCGGTCCAGCCGCTTCCTGCGCAACTGTCGAAATATCCGCTCATAATGGACGGAACGCTTTCCTTGGTTCCCCTCGCGGAGGGCTGGAGAAAGGAATCCTCGATTCCGGGTTGGTGGGACATGTTTTTCCTTGGCGCGACATCATGTAAGACAAGCGGGAAAGTCCTAGAGATCCCATTCCGCGGGACGACGATTGGACTTTTTTACGCTCTTGATGAATCCTATGGCGTAATGTATGCGGGTGTCGACGGCGCAAGACCCGAACTCCTCGTGTGCAACAGCCGGAAAGGATATACTTATTCAATACTTGGCAAAAATTTACCAGCGGGAGAACATATACTGCGGATTGTCCTGCCGAAGGATGGCGCCGGCTCCGAAGGAGTGAAGCTCGGATATGTCATGACCGGCGGAGATACCAGCGCAGTCGAACCAGTTCAAATCTCCAAGGGAGTCTATGACGCGGCAAAGATGACAACTCTTGCATTGGGAGCAATAACAAGTGCCAACTGGGTGTGGACAGGACCATTTGGCGACATCTCGAAGCCCTGGCCAGCGGACGACAAAACCCTTCCCAACCTGTTTACAGTCTTCTGGCCGGAAAACAATTTTGAAAATGGTGTTCCCTCAAAAAAATCGCCCGATGGAGCGGACACATGGAAAAAGATCGAGAAGACTTCAAATGTCGTCAATTTTTCAACCCTGACAGGTTTCAATGACCGTGGCGTCTATTACGCCTGGACTGTGATTGAATCCGATACAGATGTCACCCTCGACAGCGATTTCTCCATCGACTATTGGGGGAATATCTGGATCGATGGAACACTTGCCGTTGAAATCAAGGAGCATTCCGGCGGCCCTGATAAACCGTTTCCTGTCAAGCTCAAACTGAAGGCAGGGAAAAACAATGTTCTCGTCAAGGTCCATTCCGGAAGCCTGGGATGCATGTTCTCGCTGAAGATTCCGGAATGTCCGTCCACGATCCGTTTCACGAAACCCGATTGAAACTAGCCCAAATTTCGCGCCCCAAAAAACAAATATGTTGGCTATCAACGACTTACAACTTGAAAACAGAGGAATTTGGGCTAAAACCCGTTTTTCGCGCGAAAAACGGGCTAAGTTCCGCGATTTTTGAATAATTTATGGATATATTGTTTCGGCTCGCCTATTTTTCCGTCGGAGACCGGGAATGTCAACGCCCCCGATTGATCGGTTCTGAAAAACCGCTCTGATTTTTCCGCGCAGAGAGAAGATATTTTTTCGACTGTCGAGTCCACCTGCGGCGTGGTAAAATTGTCCTCGACGCATAAAATCACGGTTTTCGGAGAAGCGGCGCTCAGAATGCCCGAAAGCGGTTTTACGTAATATTTGTAGTTGTTCCGTGTCGGACTTCCGAGAATCAAAATATCGCATTTCAATTCTTCGGGTTTTATTTTCTTCGCGGAGGCGGGGTCGGGAAGGACGAGGAAAACCTTGTCTCCGATGAAGAGTTTAAATGCCAACGGATAGGCGCGGTAGACAGCGTTCAAGTATTCGATTTTTATATTGTCGGAAAGATCGGCTTTGAAAGGAGACGAGAAGAATGTCCAGTCGGATCCCCATAATTTCCGCATTCCTTTATAATCGTCGTAATATTTTTTTGCCCACGATTTTCCCTGAAAGGCTGATTTTAAGATTTTATTTTCCCCGATGGCGCCGAAGAATTCTTCCATAGAATCGAAGTCCGGCGGAATTTCCGACTTGACTTCCTCGTGAAAGTTCGGATACGCGACTTTTTTAATTTCAAAGAGTTTTCCTATCCCGGCGATTGCCGATGAGCCGAATTCCGGAGAATGCCCGCCGACTACAAAGGCGTCAATCGTGGTGTCGCCGTTTTTAAGGATGAAATTTTTGAGAGAGCTTTTAGCGAAGAACGAAGAGCCCCCGTTGAAGACGACCGCGCCTGTCCTGTGATCTGCGGAATTGATGCAAATGACCGGTGTTCCGGACGATGCGAGGACGCTGAACGATAAGCCCGGTAAAACAGGAGTTTTGGCTCTGAAATATGCGAAAATCGCAAAAGCGCACAGAATGACGGCCGGCGCCAGCTTTGAAACTACGAAAGGCGAACGCGAATGCAGTTTGTAAACTGCGGTTTGAATTTTTTTAAAGTAAATTCCTGCGATTAAGAAAACAACGAGAGCCAGATAATATTTTAACAGCCATAGCGGGGTCGGCAGCGGAGTAACCGGGAAAGGAAGGAGGCGTGGTCCGAGGTCGGCAACATATATGAAGAACTTGGAGACAATATAATCGGCGGCTCCGAGAACAAGGGCAATATATTGTCCCACAACAGGGATGACTCCGAAAATTCCCAGCAGGAGACCGAGTTGGACGACCACTCCGATCAGGGGGATAGCGAGAAGATTTACAAACATCCCGGCCACGGGCATCTGTCCGAAAAAGAAAGAACTCAGAGGTATCATCATTCCGAACTGAATGCCGAGCTGGGCGGAGAGGAAAAATCTGATGGACTGCGGCAATTTGTCAGGATTGATTTTCAGCAAAACAGGGAAATATCTGTTTAATAGTTCTCCCGCCGATACAAGGGCGTAGAGGAGAATTCCGAAAAGAATGAGCATTTCCCATCTTAGAAAAAGATTCCAGTGCACGGATATCATCCAGATACAGGAGGCGAACCAGATTATCGCGCCAAACAGTCTTCCGCCCCTGAGATTCCTGATTATCTTGTCGAAAGGATTCGTGAGCATTACGAGAGAAAGAACAGCCCCGAATGAAAGGAGGAATCCGGCGGAATAAAGCGCCATAGGCTTCCTTAAAAGAATCAGAAATGAAGAAAAGGCGAGCCCTGCGTAAGCGGACTGGGTCAGGCCTCCGCCGCCATAGACAAACATCACGAGAACAAGCGAATTCATTATGGTTGCCCGGAGGCTGGAAGGCCTCGCGCCGGTAAGGAATGCGAAGCAGAAAAGGAGAGTTATGAGCACAGGAGCGAAGTGTTTGGGAGGAATTCTCGTCATCTTGAAAAGGGAATAGAGCAGAAGGGAGACTACGCTCACATGCAGGCCTGAGACCGCGAGCACGTGCCCCACTCCGGAGTACCTGAACGCATCTTCGATAAGTCTTCCGTTATATTCTTGTTTTTTGATTGAGAATCTTGTTCCGAAAGTCACTCCGCTTAAGAAAAATGATTCCGGCGGAGGAACGGTGCGTTTGAGTGTTTTGAGAAAGCTCTTTTTTGCGATGAGAGCCGCCTCGACCAGCGGGTTGCCTCTTTTCTCCGCGATAATCTTCATGAAGTCATTCTTTGAATTCCTGTCAAAAATTTTCGCCGCCGCCATATAACCTTCGGAGAGCAAAAATGATTCGTAGTCAAATCCGCCCGGATTTTTTGTCCCTTCGGTTTTTTCAAAAACGCCCCGCGTCTCGATTTCATATCCGTATGCGTCCGAATCCGCGATTTTCGCGCAGACAGACTGCTTTTCGGGCTCATACGGCCAATTGACACTCAGCCTTATATCAATTGGGCGTTCGAGGGAGAGCCAATCCTTGTCTCCGGCCTTTCTTGTCTTTGTAAGTTTAAGCCTCAGATCAAGGCGGGTCTCGGAGCGGGCTTCAGGTTCGGACGATATTGTTCCTATCATCTCGACGGGGGTTTTATCAGGAAGATTTTTGAAGAACAAAACTCCTGGATTGTCCGAGCGCAAGACATTATTAGTGATCAGATTTCCGGCGGAGAAAGCGGCGATGAAAAGAGGCGCCAAGTTGAGGAGGATATGGTTTTCCTTCCATTTGAACTCCCTTGCGATTGTCCATGCCGAGACGGCTGTTCCGATCGCGAGCAGGGCGTAAAAAATGTATGGCAGCGCCCCCTGGCCGCTTTGGAAGAACGTGGCGCAGACAACTCCGAAAATATACGCAATGCCTATTGTTATTAATCTTTTTGAGATCACTTCACCACCGATTTTTCGGGTTCGCCGGGATTTTCCGCGCCCGCGTTTTCAACCGCGTCCGCGGATTTATCTTTTGTCGTTTTGAACCACACGAAGAAATCTTTGTTGTTCATTTCCGCGATTTTCGCAAACCTGTATTGCGGATTAAAAAATAGGACGGCTAAGCCGATCAGGATCGTCGCTATTGTCAGGATTATAAGCTGAGTTACTCCGCTTTCCTGCGCCTTTGAAGGCTTGGCCACGGAAATATCTCTGCGCGATACGACTTTCAAATTCAGGCCTTCAGATATATGTCTTTCAAGATATCTGCCGTATAATTTAAAATTGCCTTTGTTGACCCTGCCGAGTATGCTTTTAGGATATGATGGATTTTTCTCGGGACCGCAAACCGCGGCGCCTGCGTGTCCGCCGTCATTTTCCGTTCCTATTTTGCGCATAAGGACGGAGAGATTGATTGACGAATCCGCCTGATTCAGCCTCCTGCCCACGATCAGACTTGAGCCGTAGCAGTAGAGCAGATAATCGGCGTCCGGCATTTTTCTGGCAAAATACTCCTGTGCTCTGCCTATTTTAAGTTTCGGCTGGCCGCGTGGCGTGAACGGGGAGAGAACTATCAGCATTTTCAATTTGTCCTTTTTCTCACGGGGAGGAGGAGCCGGCATATCGCTCCCAAAGCCCATGGCATGCCCGCTGACGCCGATCTCCTCCGCAGGTCTCTCTATTTCAAGAACTTGTATAGCATCGGTGAACATGCTCTCTATTTTTGAGACTTGTTTCCGCTCTTCGGCTATTTTCTTTTCCCATCCTCTTTCGGCCAGTTTCCGGGCCACGTCGGACTCCTCCGCGCAGGAAAGAAGCGTCTGAACAATGTCTATTGAATTTGTTCCGCCTTTGATAAGCTCTGTGAGTATTTTCCCCTCGGGTGTCCGTTCCTGCGCGAGATCTTCTCCGTGAACGCATTTGCGCAGGTAAGCCATAGCCGGATTGTCGTATTTCCGCCCCATTACAAGGGCTTCATAGACCATGTCGCCGCCGCACTTGAGGGTTTCGATTGGGACTTCCTCCCCTTGCAGAGGGCCGCTCATCGCGACAAATCCGACAAGTCCTTCTTTCTCAAGGGATTTCAGCATATTGGCCTGTTCGGCGGTGAAAGGGTGATGATCTTCATAACGGGCGATGCGGAATCCTTTATCGCGCAAGAGTTTGGCGTCTGAGCGCAAATCCGGAACCGTGCTTATCGGAATGTCCGCCATATAAATATCTCCGGGCTCGACGAGCATGTCGGGAAGATGCGAAAGCCCCTGATGATAATTTATGAAGATAAAGCGATAGTCGCGTCCCTGCAGAAATTCGCGATTTTCCCTGCGGGCGGCGCCTGCGAGAGCGTGCGCATAAAAGACCGCGCTTGATATCGTGTCAAGATCGGCGCCGGATTCCCCCATATCTCTGAGTTGAAGAAGGGCTTGGGCGGTTTCCATGCTCCCGCTGAATTCTGCGATTTTCGCAAGCGCCTCATGTTCAGAGAGTTCAACTCCGCGCTCATCA
>JAGVIF010000379.1 GCA_020056205.1 Lentisphaeria bacterium
AATATCCAATGTCCAAGTTTATTTCTGTCCTTCGTCGGTTGGAAATTGAGTGTTGGATATTCGCAATCTTGCGAATCGGGCGACCCGCTCGATTTGAGAAAGAGTCATATTTACTGCTTTGGGTTCGAGGGCAAAACGCAGGACAGAAGTTCAGCGGCCATTGCCTTTGGAGAAGCCGCCCTCAAAACAGGCGGCCTTCCGTTCACAAGAAAATATTCTCCCTTCATTGAGTGGCTCAACGTCACTTTTTTTTCAGCGACCTGAAGCGTGTCGTATCCGGACTTCGTCAATCTTATTCTAATGCGATGATAATCAGCCATGTTCAGCGCGCTATCGGGAATTTTTCCGAACCTGTCTGTAAGTTCAAGAATTATGTCATCAATGCCGCGTTCAGTCTCGCAAAGCCCCAGCTTCCTGTAAAAATGAATTTTCAGAGTTTCGGATGAAATATAGTCCGAGGGGATATATGCCGTCAAACATGGACTTTTGCGTCCGAAACCGAACGATATAAAGTCAATAGCGATGCTGCAATCCTCAAAACTCACCGCCCTTTCCCCTTTCAGCTCCGACGCCGCCATTTTCAAATAATGACAATACAATTCGAAACCGACCGCGTTTATGTGTCCGCTCTGTTCGGCGCCTATCAGATTGCCGGAGCCTCTTATCTCCAAGTCTCTTAAAGCTATTCTGAATCCGGCGCCCAGCCGTGAGTATTTCTTTATGGCGGATATCCTCTCTCGCGCGGCGCCGGTAAGCATCAGGAGCTGCGGAAGAAGGAAGTAAGCGTAAGCCTGCCTTGCCCCCCGTCCAACTCTGCCGCGAAGCTGATAAAGTTCCGCAAGGCCAAATCTGTCGGCGCGTTCAATTATCAGCGTATTCGCATTCGGCACATCAATCCCCGATTCAATTATTGTAGTGCAGCAAAGAATATCGGTTCGCCCCTCCATGAAAGAAGCCATCGTTTTTTCAAGCTCATCCTCCGGCATTTGGCCGTGCGCAATTGCGATTTTCGCAGATGGCGCGATTTTCGCGAGACGAATAGCGGCCGAGTCAATGCTTTTGACTCTGTTGTGCAGAAAAAAAATCTGTCCGCCTCTTTCCAACTCAAACGTTATGGCGTCGGCTATAATTTTTTCATTCTCCTTCGAGATGTAAGTTATCACAGCCTGTCTTTGACTTGGCGGCGTATTGATGGAGCTTAAATCTCTTATGCCCGTCATCGCCATATACAAAGTCCTCGGAATCGGTGTCGCGCTCATCGAAAGCACGTGCACCGACGAGCGGAAAATTTTCAGGCGCTCCTTATGTTCGACCCCGAAACGTTGTTCCTCGTCTATCACCAAAAGTCCGAGATTTTTAAAATTCACGTCTCCCTGAATCAAACGATGCGTCCCTATTATGATGTCAATTTTTGAATCTTCTATCCGCCTTATTATTTCCTGCTGTTCGGAACGGCTCTTGAATCTGCTTAACATATCAATGTTCACGGGGTATTCCGCGAAACGCTCCGCGAAAGTGTAGTAGTGTTGCTGGGCGAGGATTGTGGTCGGCACAAGAACAGCAACCTGCCTGCCCGACATCACAGACTTGAACGCGGCGCGCATCGCCACTTCTGTTTTTCCGTATCCGGCGTCGCCGCAAAGAAGCCTGTCCATAGGAAAATAGGATTGCATGTCTTTCTTTATTTCATCCGTCGCGCTCCTCTGATCCGGCGTTTCCGAAAAGGGAAAACTTCTTTCAAAAATCAGTTCCTCGCCGGTGTCCGTCCGGCACGGCAATCCGCTTTTTTTCATTCTCAGAGCCTGCACCTTCAACATTTCGCTTGCGAATCCGGCGACAGATCTTTTTGCGTCGCGCTTCATCCTGACCCAATTTTTCCCGCCTATCTTGCTCAACGGCGGCATAATCTTGCCGGCTCCGGAATATCTTCCGACAAGTTCAGCCCTGTATAAAGGGGTGTATGTTACAACATCATCGGCGAATTCTATGGCGAGCGTCTCGATAACGGCTCCGCCGTAATTCTTTTCTTTAATCCCCCTGAATATCCCCATGCCGTAATCGTTGTGAACCACATAATCCCCTTCGTCGTAGCCGGAGAAAAAACTCTCTCCCTTGATCCCGCCTCTTATTCCTTTTTTCAAACCGCGTTCTTCACTGAAGGACGGAAGACGGCGAAAAGGCACCGCAAGCGCTTCGTCTTCAGTAAGATATGCAATCTTAAAATCCGGCAGGATAAAGGGATGTGGAAAGGCGCTTTTTATGACCGACGCCGAATTCGATGAAAAGTGGACTGCAAGCCATTCAGATAAGAGGCGGGCGCTATCCTCGTCCCTCGCGCCCACAAAGACCGAATAAGAATCCTGAAGCAGTTTTTCAATTTTTTCAACCACCTGAGACTGCCCTTCCTCTCTCGACAAGAACCTTCCCGAAACATGCGCCGCCGGTTCCGGATGCGAAAGAGAGGAACAATTCTCGCCGCCGGCAATATCCGCGCTTTCAACGGAGTCAAGAATAAAAACACTGTTCGGCGACGCTTCAATCCTCTTCCATTCCGTCAACCCTTCATCCCCGAAAAATCTCAACGCCCTCGCGCTGCATAACTCAGGATGACAAAACACGAAGGCCGTCTTGTCCGCCGGGAAAAGAGTTGAAACATTTTTCCCTGATTCTCCCGTACCTCCGCCTCCGCAAAGAGGAATAATTCTGTATTCGTCCGCCGCCCGAAATGTCCTCTGTCCGTTCACATCGAAAAACTTTATGCTCTCAACCGTGTCGCCAAAAAATTCAATCCGCGCAGGATGATCATAAAGAGGAGAAAAAATGTCAACAATCCCGCCTCTGATAGAAAATTCGCCTCTCGATACCGTCTCGTATTCATCGTCGTAATCCATTTTGACAAGACCTTCAAGAAGAGATTTCATCGGCAAAATCATCCCTCTTTTCACATCAACAACGCAACTTAAATCAGACGACCCGGACGGAAGGGAAGATATCATCGCCCCGCAACTGCTTAGAAAAACGCCGGGAGACGAAGACGCGGCGGCAAATATTCCCACGGATGCCTTCGCCATGCTCTCCATCGAAGGAAACTTTCCTCCAAAAATCATGTCCGGAATATAAAAAAAATCATTTCTCAGATGAGGAAATTCCTTTGACAATGCCGTAAGAATAGATAAATAACTTTCTGAAACGGAAGAACTTGGAAAGATTATCACTATCCGTCTCTCCTGCAGAACACATATCGTCCTCAAAAGCAAAAGGGCAAACGTCTCATCCCCGGCGTTCAAAAAAAACGGCGGAGACGGAAGTTCGCCGTTCAACCAGCACGACAACGAATTTTCCCATTTTTTGCTTATCATGATTTGATTTTTACGCATTATACATTATCTTTCCCAACTTTTCACGAGTTATAATAAAAATCGGATTTCCTTTTTATGAAGAAAAGCTCCAAGAAAACCGTTAAAAAAACAAAAGAAAAAAGGCGCCCGTCAACATCAAAAAGAAGATGAAGACCGCTAAAAACAGAAACAAGTTACCGGACAAAAAATCTTTTTCCAGCAAAACACGCCCTTCAAAGCCCGTTAAGAAGACAAAAAGCAAAGGACATCCTGAGAGGAAAAAACCTCTTCCCGCGACAAAAAAAATTAAACCCCCGAAGGCCGCATCTCAAAAGAAAGAAGCGAAAAAGCCTTCCGCAATAAGACCCGTAAAAAAACATGCCGCGCCAAAAATCGGCGTCAAAAAGAAAACATCCCAAAATATTGCGCTGAAAAAAGAAATTAAAAAAAATCCGCCGAAAAATCTACAGCCGGAAGAGAAAAAGAAAATTTCAAAAAAATCGCTCGACAAACTCACCCCCCAAAAAGCCCTGTTGCGGAGAGACAAGAAAAAACAAAGCCACTCCCTCTCCTACGACGCGAACCTCGCGCTGGCAACGAAACAGGGACGCAAGACAAAAACTGATGACACAAGCGTCAAGAAGAAGCCGGCGATCACGGACGAAATATATTCCGCGGCAAAGAACGACACAATGAAAGTCTATATGCAAGAGATTGGACAGATATCTCTCGTAACAAGAGAACAGGAAGTGGAACTGGCCGCGAAAATACACGGACAAGACCCCGTCGCAAGGGAAGCGGCAAGAACAGAACTCATCAAGGCAAACCTGCGGCTCGTAGTAAAAATAGCGCACGACTTTAAAGGTCTCGGCCTGCCCCTGCTCGACCTGATATCCGAGGGAAACATCGGACTTATGAGGGCAGTCGAAAAATTCGACCCGGCCAAGGGCGCGAAATTCAGCTCTTACGCCGCGTGGTGGATAAAACAGTCAATGAGAAGAGCTCTCGCAAACCAGAGCAAAACAATTCGAATCCCAGTCCAATCCGCCGGGAAAATAAATAAAATAAAAAATGCGAGGATAAAACTCACCGAAAAACTCAGCAGAGAACCTTCCGACGCCGAAATCGCCGAATTCCTTGAATTCAGCGAGAGAACCGTTTCCGGACTTAAACTGGCTGACCTAAAAACCTTTTCCCTGCAGGACCCTATTCAGCAGGGCGAAGACGGCGAATTTCAGGATATTATTCCGGACAGGAGTTCCACAATGCCGGACAGGATACTTGGCGACAGAGAATCCATCGCCAGATTGAACAGCCTTCTCACAAACTTGGATGACCGCGAAAAAAGAATAATAAGAATGCGATTCGGACTCGATGGCAACAGACCCAAAACCCTTGAAGAAGTCAGCCAGGAAATAGGCAGGACAAGAGAACGGGTCAGACAAATCCAAAATCAGGCTCTCTCAAAATTAAAAGATATGCTCGCGGACGAAACCGGAGTAACGTTCGATTAAAAAATATAAACCATGTAAATTAAACTACTTAGAGTTTAGAAAAGGGGGTGAAAACAAAAAATGATAGAAGTCAAGATGCGCAAAGGAGAACCTGTGGACAAAGCCCTCAGAAAACTCAAGAAAAAACTCGACAGAGAAGGCACATTAAAGGAAATCAGAAACCGCAGACACTACGAAAAACCGAGCGAAAAAAGACGCAAAAAAGGCGTTGATAAGTGGTAAAAAATAATTGTCTGCTTGTTTTTTTAGAAAAATATGGTATAATGCGAGCCTAATCTTTTGTTGCGGGGTGGAGCAGTGGTAGCTCGTCAGGCTCATAACCTGAAGGCCGTTGGTTCAATTCCAACCCCCGCTACCATTTCTCACTGCTAAAATTCAGCGTAATTCAAGAAAAATCAGCTCCTTGCTGGTAGTAAAACTGGTAGGAGCAATTTCTTTTGTGTAGCTTAATCCAATCGGATACGGCAAACTCAAACGCCGCATCAAGCTTCAACCCGCATCTGAATGTGGAACAACCAAAAGATGAGAGCAAAGGACGAAAAAGAAAGGATGCTAACTTGCAAAGGCTATTGTCCTGCTTTAAATTAAAGCGAGAAACAAAAGGAGAAGAATGAATATCCACACCCACATTTACCATTTCCCAGCGATACGTGTGCTGATCTATGAGGATAAGATGGAACAGGAGTTCGTGGCTCATGCGCTCGAGTTCGATCTTGTGGGCGCTGGCGCAACCTTTGATGAGGCGAAGTCGAATCTCGCCGACTGCATCCGTGCGCAACTCCAGTTCTGCGTTGAGAACGATATGCTCGGCAGCATCTGGAGGCCAGCCCCCAAAGATGTGTTTGGCAAGTGGGAACGGGCGCAGAAGAGCGCATTCACGGCTAGGAAGACCGAGCGCAGACCCCGCGCCGACATGTTCAGGCTGCCGGAACTCCTCGCCACGGTCTGACTATGGCCTCTTTCACAGCTTTTTTTATTTTGCCGGTCAATATTTTATTGCTCCGACTAATTGACAAAAGAAATTGCAAAATCGGAACTCTGAACTTTTTAAGGTTTAAATCCCGGTTGTTCGACGGCGGCGCCGATGAACGCAAGTATGTTTTCCAGAGGGACATCGCCCTCGACAGCGTGCGCCGGCGAGAAAATATATCCTCCCCTTAAACCCTTCTTCAGCAGTTTGTTGCTTTCAGCCCTGACATCTTCCACCGTACCTCTTGGCAGAGTCTTCTGAGTCGACAATCCTCCGTGGAACGCCAGTTTGCCGTGGTATTTATCCATAAGGGCAGACACATCCATGACTTCCGGCTGAAACGGATTGAAGCAGTTGAGTCCAATTTCTATAAGTTCGTCAAACAATTCATCCACATCGCCGCAGGAATGGATGAACACTTTTTTCCCTGCGCCGCGGACTTCTCCGTACATCCTCGCAAGCTGGGGCTTGATGAACTGCCTCCATAGCTCAGGCCCCATCTGAAGCCCGATCTGCTGTCCCCAGTCGTCACCGAAGTAGACCGCGTCAATATCAAGCTTCACTGCTCTCCTGACAAGCTCTATGTTAAAGTCGGCTATACGTTTCAAAAGTTCCTTAACAAATTCAGGGTGATCAATGAAGTCCATCATCAGATTTTCCATGCCGCGCAGGGTCCAGGCGCGCTCATAAAGCGAGAAACCGATGTTGTAAACACGATATCTTTCCTGGGCATTTACGCTCTTGAGGCTGTCGTTACCCTCCCAGAAAACGGGATTTTCAGGATCCGGGAACAAGTGTCCTTTCAAGGCTGGCTCAGGCAATACACATCCCTTCACTATTCCGATGTCCTTATCAACGCTCTTGTCCCAGACAACTCCGAAAATGTCCTTCTCGCAATCTTTTCCTATCTTGGTGAAAAATCCATTTCCGCCTCCGATGCCGTAAAGGTGCGGATGAAGAAACTGATCCAGATCCTTCGTCCCATAATGCTTGTGCAGCATTTCCGCCGGCTCCTGCGTGAACCCAAAGCTCCACGGAGAATAAGGAACACTTTTCCCTTCAACGGCAAGCTTCACGACTTCCCTCTTCGATATCTTCTTCATGGCGTCTCCCTGTAAATATTTTTCATTTTATCTTGTCTCAATATACAATGGGAAATATTTACGACGAGTTTTACTTCTCTCGAATATTTAAGAAATACAGGGGATTTCCGCCATCGAAGCTATCCCTCCCCAAGCGCTTATGGGCTTGTCCGTGAAATCTATTTGCATTTGATTTTTTACGCCGGCGGATTTAATTTCTTCCCCGTTCATTTTTTTGTGCTCCTTTTATTTATTCTTGCTGGTTTACTTAAAAGGAGCACTATTAGCATCTTATGTCGCTTTTTAAATAAAAATCTTCACTCCAAACGCATTTTTTAGGTTATTGAGTATTTTTCACATTGGCATTCGCAATTCGCGAATCGCGAATGTATCTTAATTACAAACAACACCAAGAGAGACAGGATTATGAAGCCCCAGG
>JAGVIF010000044.1 GCA_020056205.1 Lentisphaeria bacterium
ACCGCCGCGGGTATTGCCCCTGCCAGAAATACTTGCGAGCCCTCCGATGGCATCTGCAACGGCGCGGTTTATGACTTTTGCAACTGGCTCTTATACAAAAAATAAAATGTGAAATCGTTTGTTTTTCCACAAAAACATCAGATTGACAACTGTTGTTCTATTGTGACGGCGTACAGATAGAATTTTTCGTCGGACAACGATTCGATTTCGAGGCTGTCGGCCTGTTTTCCGCCGATCTTAAAATTCTTCAGATGGAAGAGTCCATATGAATGTCCCGGCTTTATTGCGTATGAGACGCGACTTGTATCCACGTATTTGAACCCGCCGCCCGCCCACATGTGTTCGCCCAGTGGCGCCCACCAGTCGCAGAGATGGCGGATCGTGAGCAAGTTCTCTCTGAAGACAATCTTGCCGCAACTCTTCAGTCGGACTTCAACGGCGGCTTTGATTTTTTCAGGGTTCCGCGCGATGGTCTGGGCGCCGTAGATCAAGTGGACATCCCCCACTTTTTCCGGTTGAAACTGCAGGACAATGCGCCCGCCTTTGTCCAACTGGGCGTGTGTGTGTTTCTGACCTGCAAAATTGAATGGAACGTCGTTGATAACGGCTTTGCCAATTGGAATTCCGGCAGTTTCTATTTTGCATGTGTTATAAAGATGCCCGATGTCGAGGGAGATGAATTTTTCCGGCGCGCGTTTTATCGTCCTGCCGAACAGCCGGAGCGATTCGGCCACTTCGTCATAGACCGCCAGCGAAACCTCGATGTTAAGCCGTTTGAATTGTTTCAGCCAGACCTTTTCGTACAATCGTTTCACCCTCATAATATCGGCTGTTTCCGCATCACGCGCCCGACGCAGCGGCGGGCCTGACAGACCGGATGCAATCCTGTCGGCGAGGAGCATCCTGCGGCAGATGTTCCGTTCCCTCTCGATCGCCACAGTGAAATGATCCATGTGTCCGGCTTCGCGCAACGCCAGGCGTTTCGCCATCAGGACATCTTTAAGGGAACGATTCAGCAGGGAAAGGTCAGTCAGCGCCTTGCGGATAATCTCGGGACGGGTAGCCGCCAGGCGGACTAGGGCGGGCATCGCCATGCGGAAAAAATTCCAGTAGTCTCTCGGGGAATTTCTCCGTTTCGATGCTGTGTCAATGACATTCTGTAGTCCTTTTAGCTGTCGTCCGTAGAAAACTGCCTGGAACCGTTTCTCGAACGCATGGCCGGCCGGGGCGCCAGTCCAGGCTGTCTCGCCATTGTATGCGAAGAGGTTCCAACAAAGGTCGCGGGAATTTTCGTAGCCATTGTCGCCCCATTGCGAAACACCGAATCCCGGTCCACGCCACCTCGTCTGCAACTCCGCCCATTCGTCCATGTTTTTCTTGCCGACCGAGAAGTCCGGAAAGAAGCAGCACCAGTTGCTATATCCGGCAAGCCCCCATGGGACAATTCCCGCTTCGCGATAAACCTTCTCATGTTCGAGCGGGGCGCCGTACTCCCACTCACCCGGCATGATTCTTTTGTCCATGCTGTGAATTTTTTCCAGTCCGTAATGATTTTTGAACATGTCCACCCACAGCATGAGCCGCTTGCCGTATTTCGCGACTTCCGCCGCGCACCAGTTCGCATGCTCGATGAACTCCTTCTGAGAAGGCCCGATGACCTCATCAAAACATCCATTGAAAATCGGCGCGTCCGGGAAAAGCTCGCAGACATCGCGGATGACCTTTTGCAGATATGGCCTCAGTATCGCCTTGGAAACGTCGTAGGACGATGGAGGCTGGAAAACCTCGTAGGCATACTTGCGGTACTTCGGGTTGGCCAGCAGATTCTCCTGGTGCCCGATCAGCGAATATGTGGGGTATATGATCACATTGTGGAGTCTGGCGCATTTGCGAATTTCGCATAACTCGTTCGGTGTAAGACGGCCGCGGTCCCGCCCAATGTCCGGGCAGGACTTGATGTATAGCATGTCTTCCATGTAGGGCGTGTAATACCTAATCTTGAAATAAGACAGCAGTCTGATGATCCGCTTGAAGTCTTCCAGAGTTGAAACCTGTTTGCGGGAGATATCATCCTGGTGCATGCGGAACCCGAAGGCCGGCCAGTCGCTGATTTGCAGGATTGGACAGGTCTTTTTCCCGTTCAGAAGTTGTTGTAGAGTGATCAATCCCCAGAAGAGGCCGTCCATGTCGTGGCCGACAACTGCGGCTCCGGAATTGAAGGTCTTCATGGCGTAGCCCTCGGGCCTATATGGCGGCGTCAGTCCGAACGAGTCGGCCATGCCGATTACGACTTGGCAGACTGGCAGTGCGTTGTCGTTCCGGATATGAAATCCCAGTTCGCCAAGTTTATGCCTTACCGCGTCGTGTTCGCGCGAAGCTGATTTTCCAGCCGCCCCCACATGGGCGACGCATCCGTCCAAGCAGCATTCTCCGGACAAGCGGCTAATCTGACGCGGCATTGGAACGAGATTCAATGTCTGTTTCACGATTCTCTCCTAAATTTAGTGTGTTTTTTTTGGTTGGGGGGTCGGGGGCGCTATCGTTATCGGCGTAAATATTCACTGCGTATTTTACGATTGACATGACACCGGCCTGAACTTTCTAAAAAAAATCTTTTTCAGGGAACTCATTTCGTCAAACAGCCTGCTTTTAATCGTCTGAACAAGAAGAATATCGTCTTCTTTTAGGGGTGATGAATCGGCAAAGGCGTCTATTTCTGAATCAAGATTGGAAAGATCATTTCTTTTGCCAAGAATGTCCTGAAAAACCGTGAGTTTTTTCGCAATATCCGAATATTTTTTTCCGAGAACGGGGGCGGCAAATTCGCAGAGATATCTCGCCCGCTTGCAATTTTTTCTGAATTCGTGCAGAACGGTGTCCGGCGACTCCGAATCAAGCGACGCAAACTCCCTGTCGAGCCTTTTCACGCGAACGCC
>JAGVIF010000150.1 GCA_020056205.1 Lentisphaeria bacterium
CAATATACCCCGGTCTTTCAGATTCCCAGATCGAAAAGATCGCAAATACCCTCATAAAAACAATACAAAGGGAAAAATCATGACCCGTTTCCGGCAATTAAATAAAAATTTGGAAGAACTCGTAGCCGCCCTCTTTCCGATCAAGACCTTTCTTGTTTTTATCACCACCGCGCTTACGGTGGCGGTCTCCCTCATGACAGCTTTCTATCTGCGTTTTGAATTCCAATTCCCCGTGAAGGAAATAGTCTCGCTGGAAAGGGCGGTCCCCGTCTTCATCATTGTAAAACTTTCCATCTTTTTCCTTTTTCGGATATACAGCGGAATGTGGCGTTATGTAAGCATATACGACCTCATACAAATTTTCCTCGCGAATCTTGTTTCAAGCATAGTCATTTTTCTTCTCGTCGTCTTCTGGCAAACCACATATTTTGCCGGATTTTCGCGCTCCGTGATAGTCCTTGATTTCCTAATCTGTTTCTTCGCCGTATCCGGAAAGAGAATTCTCGCCCGAATAATAAGAGAAGCCTCATCAAAGGAAAGAAGCGGGGAAACAATAAAAACTCTCATTGTCGCTTCCTCGTCGTCCGCGAATAGTCTCATACACGCATTTTCTTCAAATATGGGAAGGAGAGAATTTTGCGGCATCATAAGCGATCAAATAAAAGAAAATCTGCGCATCAGAGGCGTTCCGACGCTCGGAAAAGTCGAGGCGGCCGCGAAAATCGCAAAGAAACTTTCGATAAATGAAATCCTGCTGATGCCTCCGTATTCCACACCGGCCTTCATCAAAAATATAATGGAACAGCTTGAGCAGGAAGATGTTAAATGCGCGCTTAGAATGCTCCCCGCATACGCCGACATAGCCTCCGGAGCTATCAATGTTTCAAATATTAAAAATGTGGAAATAGAGGATTTGCTCGGACGCAGGCCGGTGAAGCTCGACAACACTGAAGTTGCGAAATTCGCAAAAGGAAAGACGGTGATGGTAACCGGCGCCGGCGGGAGCATCGGTTCGGAATTATGCAGGCAGATAGCCTCATACAACCCGGCCAGGCTCGTTCTCTTTGAGCTGTCCGAATTCAATATATACGAAACATCGCGCAAACTAAGAGAAGATTTCCCTTCACTCCCAATCGAAAGCATAATAGGAGACATCCGCTGCGAGAGGGATCTGGATGCCGCAATGGCGGGGAAAAATATTGACATCGTCTATCACGCCGCCGCATACAAACATGTGCCGCTGATGGAAGAAAATCCTCTGATGGCATTTGAGACCAACGTCCTCGGCTCGGCAAAAGTATTTGACGCTTCCGAAAGACACAAGGCGAAAAGAGTCATAATAATCTCCACCGACAAAGCAATATGCCCCACAAGCATCATGGGCGCGTCAAAGAGGCTTTCCGAACTCATTGTCATGGAAAGACATAGAGGCACGACCGAATTCGTTGTCGTCCGTTTCGGAAATGTCCTTGACAGCAGCGGAAGCGTCATCCCTCTTTTCAAGGAGCAGATAAGAAAAGGCGGCCCCGTCACGGTAACATCTAAAAATGTCATGCGCTATTTCATGTCAATTCCGGAGGCGGTTGACCTTGTACTGCAGGCCGGCGCCATCGGGCATGACAGGGAAATAATGGTGCTTGACATGGGAGAACCGGTGAAAATTCACGACATGGCGAAGAAATTAATCGAGCTTTCAGGTTTTATCCCGGGACGCGACATAGAAATAAAAATAGTCGGAATGCGTCCGGGCGAAAAGGAATACGAAGAACTCCTCGCCGACGAGGAAAAAGTTCACAGAACTCCCTACGACCGGATTTTTGTCGCAAGGACCTCCGAGAGCGGCGCCGCTCCCGTTGATATTGCGAAAATCACAAATCTGACCGCTAATTCCGACATCGGGGCGCTGCGCAAACTTTTAAAAAAACACATCCCGGAGAATAAGTTTTCCGACGGCGATAAAAATTAAATTTGCAAATTTGCGGAGCAATAACTTGATATGAAAAAATTTTATGTTACCACTCCGATATACTATGTCAACGACAAACCGCACATAGGCCATTCTTACACTACGGTTCTTGCCGATGCGCTTTCGCGCTGTCATCGCCTTTTCGGGGATGAGGTGTTCTTCCTGACCGGCGCCGATGAACACGGACAAAAAGTGCAGAAGGCGGCCGAGTCAAATAAGATTACGCCTCAGGAACAGTGCGACATCACCGTTCCGCGCTATATTGAACTGTGGAAAAAACTCAATATAACAAACAGCGATTTTATCCGCACCACGGAGGCGCGCCACAAAAAAGTCGTTCAGAAAATTCTTTCCGAACTTTATTCGAAGGGGCTGATATACAAATCCGAATACAGCGGGAGATACTGCGTGCATTGCGAGAGATTTTTGATGGGAAAATCACTCGGAGATGAAATGTTCTGCCCCGAATGCAAACGCCCCGCAGAGGAGTTGGCCGAGTCAAATTATTTTTTCAGGATGAGCCAATACCAGGACTGGCTCATCGCCTACATAAACTCTCACCCCAAGTTTATACAGCCTGATTTCAGGCGCAACGAAACGCTCGGCTTCCTTAAAAAGAAACTCGAAGATTTGTGCATATCGCGCCCCAAAAAACGGCTTTCCTGGGGGATAGAGCTTCCTTTCGATTCCGAATACGTGTGTTATGTGTGGTTCGA
>JAGVIF010000549.1 GCA_020056205.1 Lentisphaeria bacterium
TGCCTCCGGTTTTGTGGCTCGTCTGAATTTCACAATCTCCTTCATCGGCGCTGGTTTTGACTTTTGCAATTGGCTCAAGAGATAATTTCTTAACCAAGCTGGTGTTC
Source organism: Lentisphaeria bacterium (assembly GCA_020056205.1). Classification (GTDB taxonomy): domain Bacteria; phylum Verrucomicrobiota; class Lentisphaeria; order Victivallales; family GWF2-50-93; genus JAGVIF01. The sequence continues at coordinate 108 of JAGVIF010000549.1, forward strand.
CTAACCCGCCAAGGCGGGTGGGGGACCATGTCGTTCGGCAACAGGGAGGAGATCAAAATGGAAAACGTATTTTTTGCGATCAGCGCGTACATCTTCATGCGAGCGTTTGAGGTCATATTATCGGGACAGAAAGACAGCGCATGGTACAAACGGACGATTATGGTCATTGGATGCGCCGTACTCTATACGGCGGTAGCCTCAATGATTTGGTTCTATTTCAACGGAATTCATCTGCTCGGGTTCGATCCTAAGTAGAGTTCGTCCACAAAAAGCCAATTTTTGAAATTCCGTTCCAATTTTCCAATCGAAGACGCATCGAGGACTGTTGTGAGACAATCAGTAACTACAAAGCGACACGGAAGCGTCGCCTATTGCCATCGGGTTAAGGGTTTGAATATCCAATATCCAACACGGAATATCCAATGTCCAAGTTTATTTATGTCCTTCGTCGGTTGGAGATTGAGTGTTCAAATGAGTTCAACTTTGCTTTAGCTTGGTAGGTATGCTGGGGATAGGCAGTTCAATAACGAATCTCACCCCGTTGGCATGGGTCTGATCGTATTTTATCCGGCCTAAGTGCTTTAGAATTATTTGTTTTACAATCGGCAAACCGAGACCAAGCCCTCCGGCGCTCGAATTGGATTTGAAAGGGGAAAAGATGTCTTCAGCGGCGCCTTCCGAAATTCCGCCTCCGTCATCCTCAAATATTATTTTTATTTTCTCATTCACAACGCTTGCGATTATTCTTATTTCGGTTTTTTCCTTATTTGAATACTTGATCGAGTTTAACGCGAGATTCGCAAACGCCGTCTTCATCATCGCGCGGTCGGCCATGACTTCAATATTCTGGCCGCAGTCCGTCTTCAATGAAACATTTTTGCCGCCGATGACCGAATCAATTCCTTCTTTTATGGCTGATAACAAGTTTATTTTTTCCAAAAAAGGCCTGCTTTCCTCCTCGTAGAGCAGGAGATTCTCGAAGCCTGTTCTCATTTCTTCAGCGATAGCTGTGATTTTTTGGGCGGCCTCCGCATTCACTTTATCGGCGCAATGTTCTTTCAAAATATTGCAGTGCGGCTCCATGGAATTAAGCAGCGCTATTGATGTCCTCGAAAGTTTTGACAGCGCCTTGCCTGCCGACGCGAACTTTTCATTCTCAATATCTTGCCTCGTATCAACAGAAGCGGAAAGAACATCCGTAGCCGTCATAGAGAGAATGCTGAGAAGTTTATACCATTCGGGATCGTTTTTCATCTGAACGTCAAATATCGCCACAACCGCGAAAAAATCATTCTTCCTCATAGGAAGCACATATCTGCCATGCTCATGTTTTGTCGTCCTGCATTCTTTCAGAGCGTCCCTGTTTTCGGATATGAAATCAGCGGCATCGTTATCAAGAAGTCCGTTGAAGCATTTAAGCGCCCACCTGTTTTCGATGGAGTTAAACACGGCGATCATTCCCTTTTCTGATTCCATCAATTCAAGAAAGGCTTTCAACGTGGAGGAAAATGCCCCGTCTGTGTTTTGGGTTATGGACGGATTTTTGAGTTTGCAAAGTCCTTTTATTATAGCCTCCAGCCATTTTTTTCGTCTAATCTCGGCATGCTCAAGATTCCATTTTGCCGTAAGAGACAGGGCAAGCTGGAATATTTCCTCAGCCTGAAATGGTTTCTTTATGTAAAGCAGTTTGTGCGGATGCCCGACTTCATCGGCTATCTGTTTTTGGTCGTGATCGGCAAAGGCGGTCATGATTACGAGTTCCACGTTTTTGTCAAGTTCCCTTATTTTCTTTGCTGTTTGCAGTCCATCCCATCCGGGCGGCATTCTCATGTCAAGAAAGATAAGAGCGAAAGGATTGCCATCGTCAAGGGATTTTGCGATTTTCGCAACCGCCTCTTCTCCCCGATGCGCAACTTCAACCTCATAATGGTTTTCCGCATCCCTTTCATCTTCGGGTTCTTTCTCGGCTTTCGCTCCAAGCAATTTTGCCCTCATCTGCTGGACAAGGGAAAGAGTTTCATTTGCCTTTCCCGCTCTGAGAAGAAGTTTTGAAAGCTGTTCGCAGAGGTCTTTCTGATCATCAACAATAAGAATTCTTTTATTATTTTCCATTATGCAATTCCCTATAACTATAATTGAATTTTGTTTTTTACCAGAACAGAATGAACCGCGCGGGTAAATATTTACCGAACCCCGCCCTTTCGGCTAATATTTACAGTTTTCAATCTTCATGCGGCAAATTTATATTCTTTCTCCAGCTTATCAAGTCTAATTATCGGAAAAATATTCTTCCTCATAAAGTTCCGGCAGTTTTCGAATAAAAATAAAAATAAAATTCACGTATTGAAGAACTTATGAAAAAAACACAATATATTGTTGCTTTCCGATTTGACACCACTACAAGAAGTGTTAAACTCCATAATATAGAATTGGGAAAAATATATTTTTCGCGCGGTTGTCAGTTATATAATTTATAAGTGCTTTGTGTGGGAGGACTTGGATGTCTTTAAAGGCGCCTTACACCAAAATTCGCAAACGGGACGGAAGGGTTGTGGATTTTAATCCGGAACGAATCACTATGGCCGCGGGCAAAGCTCTCAAGGCGGCTGAAACGTTCAATGAAAAACTCGCCCTGACAATATGCAGGGACGTCCTCAACGCTCTTTCAGAAATACATGTGGAAAACGACGCCCCTGACATTGAGCTTGTGCAAGATCTTGTGGAGGCGGCGTTTATAAAGAGAGGTTTGACGAGGGCCGCGAAAGCCTACATTATCTACAGAGCCCAGCGTGAAAAAGTCCGCGACGGCAAAAAGCTGATGATGGATGTACAGGACCTCGTCTCTTCTTACATAGACCAAAACGACTGGCGGGTGAACGAGAATTCCAATGCGGGTTACTCATATGCAAGCCTGCTGAATCATGTGAGCGGCTCGGTTGTCGCGCAATACACGTTGGCAAATGTTTATCCTAAAGAGATAGCTGACGCGCACAAAAACGGCGATTTCCACCTGCATGACTTATCCTGCGGAATAGTCGGTTATTGCGCCGGATGGAGCCTGCGCCAGCTTTTGACGGAAGGCTTCAAGGGATGCGAAGGCAGGGCAAGCGCCGGACCGGCCAGGCATTTCGATACAGCGCTCGGACAAATCGTCAACTTCATGTGCACTCTCCAAACGGAATGGGCGGGCGCGCAGGCCTTCAGTTCTTTTGACACGATGCTCGCTCCATTTGTGAGAGAGGACGAACTTGAATATCGCGAGATAAAACAGAATATACAACAATTTATTTTCGGACTCAATATCGCAAGCCGCTGGGGACAAACGCCTTTCACGAATCTCACCTTTGACTGGGTGGTGCCGGATGATCTCAAGGCCGCTCCCGTTATGCACGGCGGAATCATACACGACAACAAGTTCTACGGCGATTATCAGCACGAAATGGATCTTGTCAACAAGGCGTTTCTCGATGTCATGAGCAATGGAGACAAAGACGGAAGAATATTCACCTTCCCTATTCCCACATACAATATAACAAAGGACTTCGACTGGACCAGCGAAAACGCGAAACTCCTTTTCAAAATGACAGGAAAATACGGTCTCCCATATTTCCAGAATTTCATCAAAAGCTCGCTCAATCCGGGCGATGTCAGGAGCATGTGTTGCCGCTTGCAGATGGACATCCGCGAACTTCGCAACAAAACCGGAGGTCTCTTCGGGGCGGGCGAACAGACAGGTTCCGTCGGCGTGGTTACGATTAATATGCCGAGAATAGGTTATTTGGCAAAAACCGAAAGTGAATTTTACGCGCGGCTCGGCAATTTGATGGACATAGCCAGAGATTCGCTTGAGATCAAGAGGAAAATAGTTGAAAGACATCTTGAATGCAATCTCCTTCCATACACAAAAACATATCTCGGAACTCTGAAAAATCATTTCAGCACCATAGGGCTTGTCGGACTCAACGAGGCATGCCTGAATTTTATAGGCTGTTCGATAGCCGACCAGGAGGGAATACATTTCGCTTTGGGCGTCCTTAGCTTTATGAGAGAGAAATTATCGGAATATCAGGCGCAGACAGGGCATATCTACAACCTAGAGGCAACTCCGGCGGAAGGCACAAGCTTCAGACTGGCAAAAACAGACAAACAGAAATTCCCGGAAATAATATGCGCCGGAGACAAAGACCCGTATTACACAAACTCGTCAATGCTGCCGGTCGGATACACGGACGACATTTTCCATGCGCTCGATTTGCAGGAGGAATTGCAGGCAAAATACACGGGCGGAACGGTTTTTCATTGTTTCGTAGGGGAAAGAATAGATGATGATGTTCAGGTCGCGTCGCTGGTTAAAAAAATCGCGGAAAATTACAGGATACCTTATTTCACAATAACTCCGACCTTCAGCATCTGCCCTGTCCACGGATATATTTCGGGCGAACACCACGAATGCCCTAAGGATCAATCCGTCCCTGTGGAAAATCAGCTTAAAATAGTGGGAGTTTAGCAAAGCAAATAATTTTTTAAAAAATAATAACGCAATTTTTTCCTGAACTGTAAGCCACCCGCAGTCAAGGGAAAAATAAAAAAAAGGAGAAAACGAAAATGGCAAAGTGCGGAATGAAAACCGAAGTGTATAGCAGGGTGTCCGGCTATCACAGACCGGTAGGAAACTGGAATCGCGGCAAGCAGGAGGAATTCAAAGGAAGAAAGACCTACAACGTCAGCGCGTCCTGCGCCAAAAAAGAAAAGGTGGCTTGAAAGACAAGCAAACTAACCCTGCGGAAAGATACCGCAGGGTTTTTTTATGGCCATGAACATAAGAGGCATTGATAAATTTTCATTGATAGATTATCCGGGCAAAATTGCATGCATAATTTTTATAGGAGGATGCAATTTCAGATGCCCTTACTGCCACAATCCGCACCTCGTCCTAGCTCCTTCCACTCAGCCGAGAATATCAGAAAACTCCTTCTTAAAATTTCTCGACAGCAGAAAAAATAAAATAGACGGAGTAGTTATAAGCGGAGGAGAGCCGACGTTGAGAAAAGATCTGCCGCAGTTCGCGGTCAAAATAAAAGAACGCGGGTTTCTTGTCAAGCTCGACACAAACGGAAGCAATCCGGAAAAAGCGGCCGAAATGATTGAGAAACAATGCGTTGACGCATTCGGAATAGACTACAAAGGGACGATTGAAAACTATCCCGAATTAACCGGATGTGATAATGACGCAAGAGAAAAAGTCGCCGAAACTATACGCGCATGCGCGGTGTCAGGACTGTTTTTGGAGATCAGAACCACCGTCCACAAAAGATACCTCTCCTTTGAAAAACTTGAAAAAATGCGGCTTGAGCTTGACAATCTCGGCGTTCAAGACTGGATACTGCAGCAATTTCATCCGGCGGAACTGATAGACCAAAGCTTGAATGCAGAGGATACCTACTCTGACTCTGAGCTTGCGAATTTCGCAAAAAATCTCCGCAAAACAAGAGCGCGGGGAGTAAAAGGCCGTTTCATAGCATAAGGTTTATTGCCCGAGACGTTTCCACACCGGCTCGAGGTCGAAGACCTTTTCTTTAAGCCGCGCCTCATCAATTGCGAGCGCCACCACCGAACCGCGCAATCCCTCAACCCCGCTTGATTTTGGCTTGGAAGAGTTGAGTATCGAGTCCGCAAGCTCGGAGGCTATAACGCCGTCGCCGCCACCGTGCATGTCCCCGCTAAAAATTATCTCACGCGCTTTTTCTCCGATTTTAGCGACTTTTAGAGATAATGAGTAAAGTTCGGCAATCATTGTTCCTTCCGTGCACGAAAAATACATTCTCCTCTCTGGAATGGCGTTGGAAAGCGTAGCCTGAAATGTCACTCTGACTTTATTCCTGTATTGAAGTATGGCAACTTGATTGTCTATGATGTCTTTTTCGGATTCAAAAGGACATGCCACCCCATGCGGATCAGGCCAGCCGGCAAACGGATTTTGTCCTTCGATTTTTATTTTCGACGGGATGTGTTTGTTTTCCGGCGTGAAGAAGTCAAGCCCGCCGAACGACGCCGCTTTAGACGGCAGAGACTCGATGAACCAGTTGAGCAAATCAAGGTCATGACAGCATTTCTCAAGAATGTGAGGCCCTGCGAATTTCGCAAGCCTGCGCCAGTTCTTCATTATGTATGATCCGTGATCGGGCGCGACGTTCTCATTCGCGTCTATGCTGAGGATTTTTCCAATCTCTCCGGACTCAAGAATTTCCTTGACTTTTCTGTACAATGGCGAATACCGCAGCACGAATCCGGTCGCGAACAACAGTGATGTCTTCTTGTGCGCCTTATAGATGGCCTCGCAGTCGTCTATGGTTGTCGCGAGCGGTTTTTCGGCAAACACATGTTTTCCGGCTTCAAACGCGGCTATGATATGCTCTTTATGGCAGTGATTAGGGGAAAACACCGCTATCCATTCGCAGTTTTTATCTTCTATCACATCCTCAAATCTACCGCAAATTTTCGCTTCTACGCTATGCGTCGCGTCAATCAGGCTCTTTGAACGTTCCTTGTCAGGGTCAAATACTGAAGAAATTTTAATTCCCGGATGCTTGTTTGTTACGTTTTCGAGCAAGTGGCTCCTGCCGCCGGCTCCTATAACTCCTATTTTTCTCTCTTTTTCTTTCATAGATATCTCCCTTGTTCTTTTTAAATTGCGATTAAAATACACCGTTAAACTTATTAAAAAATGGATAAATCAATGATTTTTATATCGAGGATTCGGTTTATTTTTCGGCAACTCATTCGGACTATATTCATACA
>JAGVIF010000254.1 GCA_020056205.1 Lentisphaeria bacterium
GAGACATAAGGGACACAAGGGACATATTATTTTTCGATTTGGTGATTTAGAGATTTTATGATTTGGAGATTTTTAAATTTTTCAATCACCCAATCATTGGCGTTCTGACACTCTGATACTCTGATACTTTGACACTCTGACACTTTCAATCTTTCGCACTTTAGAACTTCCGCATTTTAGAACTTCTTTATCGTTTTCTTTTCAATTAGCTTTCGCGCGGAACTCAACTGCGGGAGCGTGTTTCCTATCAGGCATGAAAGGTTTGAGGACGACAAGGCAGAGCCATGCCGTAAGGAGAGCGATGATCGCCGAAGCCGCCCCTATCTTCAGCCAGTCAAAAAAACGCACGTGTGTCCGCGAGCGCTTTTCAAGCATCCCAATAGCCACAATATTGGCGGTGCTTCCTATCATGGTAATGTTTCCCCCGAAACATGCGCCGAAAAGGAGCGCCCACCACAGGGGAAAGGCATTCATTGATTTTGATAGTTCCTCTATCACGGGAGAAAATGCCGCCACGAATATGACGTTGTCTACGAACGCTGAGCCTATCGCCGAAACGCAGAGAATAAGAGGAATCAGAATATTGACGTTAGCCTCGCAGAGTTTCGAAAAATTTTCGGCCATCAGCTTAGTCACCTGCGTGTGCTCAAGCGTCCCGGCTATCGCAAAAAGAAGCATAAAGAAAAGAAGAGTCCACCAGTCCACTTCTTGCTCAACATAATGCCTTGCCCTGTCCCTTTTGAAGAGCATTATCACTCCGGAGCACATAAGAGGGGCTATCAGGAGGATGCTGTTCTTCTCAAGATTCAGCATCTTTTCAAGCTGATTGTGCGAAGCAATAAAAAGAATTGTAAAAACCAGAACTATAAGCCCCTGCTTGTAAGGCACTTCTATCTTAGGCGCTAAACTCAAATTCTTTGAAAGCCTGTCTTTTAAACGCTCATCGAATTCTTTCAGTTCCTTGCGATAGTAAAGTATTGTAAGAACTATGGTCAGGGCAAGGCAGAGAAGCATTATCGGGAAAGCCCAAATTATGAAGTCTTCAAATGTGAGTCCAGCCTTCGTCCCTATGAATATTCCCACAGGATTTCCCATCATCGTCCCCGCGCTTCCCACATTTGTGCACAGAACGCATATTATCATGTACGGCGAAGGATTTAACTTCAATCGGTCGCATACCTGGAATATTAGCGTGGATATGAAAATGATGGAGGTAACTTCGTCAACGGCGCAGGCCAGCAGCGCCGACGCCGCGGCGGTCACGGCGATAAACTTTACCGCCGAAATATTCGGCATCGAAACGATAAGCTGAACTATCCACGTGAAAAGTCCCAAGTCTTTGAGCGCCCCGACAATTATCATCATCCCAACAAGAAAAAGTATCACCGGCAACGCCGCCGATTCGACAAAAGTGGGGATATTCAACGAACTTGTGAAAATCAAAACTGAAAGCCCTATAAACGCAATGGCAAGACGGAATGTCCAGAAAAAGAGAGTCCCAAGTATTATAGAAAGGAAAACCGAACATGAAATTGCCTGCTGAAAATTCAAAACGGTCAGGTATCCGCTCACCGAAACGGCAACGCTCGCGAAAAGCAGAATTAGAAGCCTTTTCACAAGCATCCCGAATGATATTTCAGACGCGCCTTCTTCGTGCATTGTTTATTCCCAGAAAAATTTTCTTATGAATTCGCTTATGCTGACTGTGCCGACAAACTTTGATTTGCGGGTGACCAATATCTGCCTCGCTTCCTTCATCAGAAAAATCTTGGCAACTTGAATGGCCGGAATCGAATCCTCAACCGCAGTCCAATCATCCCTCATGAAATCGGTTATCTTTGTCCCCTTCTCGTTCCTGAGCAACTCGGCAAAGGGCTGAAAATCAAGAATCGGCGAAAGATCGTCCATCCACAAGATATGCTCCGGAAGACTCAGCCGGAGGATGTCTTCAAGCGATATGACGCCTCTTATGTCTTTCTCCTCGTCAATCACAGGAATATCATGTATGCCCTTGGTCGCTAATATCTCAATCGCCTTGCTGAGCGTGTCCGCCTCGGAGAGAGTTATAGTGTCAGTCCTCATTACGTCGGCGGCGGTGAGATGCTCCGGAATCTCTTTCTTGTGCGAATCTTTCAGCGCCTGTATCACATCGGCGGGGGACTCTCTCAGGGATAGCTTCTCCGTCAGGCTTGAATCGGAAAAATCTTCAGCGATGGCCGAGAGCAGCTTGAGATGCAGACCCGGATTGTCTTTGGGAGTCAAAACAAGTATAATAACCTTGACCGGAGGGTTCTTTGGAACATTGAAATTTATTCCGTCCCTTGATGTTCCAATCGCGACAAGCAACCCGTCAAGCCCTTCAATCCTCGCGTGAGGAACGGCAAGCCCGGGCGCGATCACGGTCGGAAAGAGTTTTTCTCTTTCGATCACCGCGTCCGTTACTTTTTTTAGATCAAGCCCGGCGTTGTTTTGGACAAGCCTTTTGGAAAGTTCGGTTATCGCTCCGAAATTGTCATTCGGCTTCAGCCCGCAGACTACGTTCCCGGACGCGATCAGATCATGAAATCGAACGCCATTTTTACGCATCTTAAATCACTCAGTCGCCGTAAACCGTTGTCCTGTATGTGCCTATGATTCCTTTCATTCTCTTTTTCATTACGCCATCTCCTTTTTTGGGGTTTAAATGAAAATAGAATCTACTTTAAATGAGTCCTTTTGCAAATGTCTCCTTTGAAGCTGCCGTTTTTTTCGGGGTCGGGATCGCAATCGGCATCGCAATTGATTGAAAAGCAGTCAGAATTTCCAATTTCTTTCACCGCAGAGACATAAAGGACATAAGGGACACAAGGGACGCAAGGGACACACGAAAATTTAGAAATTAGCGTCCTACTGCGCTTTGCGCAGTTTCAAAGGAGAAATCAGTTTTAAGTGTTAGGTTTTAAGTTTTAAGTTTTCTA
>JAGVIF010000297.1 GCA_020056205.1 Lentisphaeria bacterium
CGATGTATGAACTGCAATGCAGTTCATTAAATTATTCAAATAAGAATTCGGCCGATTGAACCCGCAGGGGTTTGAGCATTGCGGCATATCTGTCCCGAGGCGCTTGCGCGCTCGGGAAGACTTGGAGGCCGCGAAGCGGCTTTACTAAAGCGGCTTCGCCGCCTACACCGGCATCTCTCCCCGAGTACCGTTGGTCTCGGGATCTTCGACTTGACTGCGCGCCTACGCGGCGCTGCTCAAACGCAAAATGTAGGATAATGTATGCGAAAAAAAAATCTTTTAAAGATTTTATTCAAAAGTTTTTGTCATTTTTTTCTTAAAAACCAAAAATAGCGTTTTTGTTTTTAAGAGTTAGATTATCGGTCGAAATCAAAGTCGTCCCGCAGGATGACGGATGAATGGATGGGCGGATGACTGATATTTTCGGAGGAGTGTTTGTCTGGCGTGTCGCCGGTTTTTTGCTCATGAAGATTAATATAATACATTTTCACCTGCGTCCGGGCGGAGTAAGAAGAATTATAGAATCCCAGGTCAAAGCTTTATTCTCTGTTTGCCCTGATGCGGCCATCAAGATCATTGCGGGTGAATCGCCGGAGGGATTCGCCGGAGGGCTTGCGGATGCCGCAATCTACAAGGAACTGGACTACTTGAGTGAGATTCCTGTCTCCGAAACAGTTCCCATGTATAATAGAATATTGAAGATACTCAGGAAAGAAATATCAAAGAGCGATATCACTCATTGCCATAATCTCAATCTCGGGAAAAATCCTCTTCTTGCCGCCGCAATATGCGATCTGATTGATGAAGGATACAAGATTTTTCTCCATTTTCATGACTTTGCCGAGGACAGGCCGCCTATCCTTGATTTTTCCCGAAAAATCCTTAGCCGCATTGATAAAGCCTATAATTTTGTCTCATATCCGGAATCCGAGAATTGTTTATTTGGTGTTTTGACATCATGTGATCGCGACAGGATGCTCTTGCATGGCATTCCCGCAAACAAGATACATCTCCTTCCCAATCCGGTTGATCTTGGCGCTCTGCCTGAAAAACCCGCCGATATGGCCTTGTCAAGGGAAAAGATCGCAAGAAAATTTCAATTGCAGAAAGACAAAAAAATTTTTACTTATCCGGTAAGAGCTATTCGCAGGAAAAATATAGGAGAGATGCTCCTGCTTTCAGCCTTGTTCCGCCGTGATTCCGAGTGGCTTGTGACTCTTCCTCCCCAAAATCCGGAAGAGATACCCGCGTTTGAGGATTGGGTGAGTTTTGCCGAATCAAAGAATCTTCCTGTTCATTTCAACGCCGGATTGGAAATGAGTTTTAACGATATTCTCTCAGGCTCGGATGCGTGCGTGACCACAAGCGTCATGGAGGGGTTTGGCATGGTTTTTCTTGAGCCCTGGCTTTTCGGGAAGGCTGTTCTTGGGAGAAATCTGCCGAATGTCACGGACGATCTTAAATCGCAAGGCATGATTTTTCCGCGCCTGTATGACGAGTTTCGAATAATTTACGGGGATGGCAGCGCCGATTTCAAGGACATGGTGATAGATGAACAAAAACAAATTATTGGAAAAGTCATTGAGGACGCTCAAACTGCGGGAAGTCTTTTGAGGGAGAACCCATTTCTTGATGAATTTCTCGCCGTCCCCAATCAAAATATAATCCGAAACAACAAGACGATTGTCAGAGCAAGATTCTCATTAAAGAGTTATGGAGAAAAACTTTATGGAATATATAAGCAAATGGATAAAAATCGCGTCTGAACCAATGATGGCAAGTTCGGCGGCGCCAAGTCCGGACTTGTCATGCGGCAAAGATATAAAGGCAGTCATATTTGACATATACGGGACACTGGTGGTATCGGCTTCAGGCGATATAAACGAATATGAATTTTCCACGGAAAGCCTCAAGAAGTCCTTGACTGACGCGGGGATTCATGTCAGGGAAGAATATGAGGGGAATGAGAGGGGGACTCTTTTAGGACTGATGAATGAATACGTCAGGACAATTCATGCCCAACTGGAGAGACACAAGGCGGATGGAATTAAATTTCCGGAAATCATCGTAGAGGAAATATGGGAGGCGGTAATATGCAACAACAAGAGCCTTTTCAAACAGTTCAAATCCGCGCCGGATTTCAAAAGGCTTGCTTTTGTTTTCGAGGTTCTAAGCAACCGAATTTATCCGATGCCCAGAGCTATGGAAACAATAGCGCAATTGCATAAGGAGAAGATACCGTTGGGGATAATATCGAACGCCCAGTTCTACACTCCGATAATTATGAATTATTTTTTCTCGGACAAGGTGTCGCGCGGGGAGGAAATTGATTGCTTTGACCCTGACCTTGTCATATTCTCATACAAAAAGAAAAGGAGCAAGCCGGATTCATCTCTGTTCGAAATTGCCGCGCGCAATTTGAGGCGCAAATATTCCATTGCGCCTGAAAACGCCCTCTTTGTGGGGAATGACATGTACAAAGACATTTATCCGGCAAAGAACTTTGGTTTTTCCACGGCCTTTTTCGCCGGAGACAAGAGATCGTGCAGGTTCAGGAAGGACATGGATGAAACAAAGGGCATTAAGCCGGATTACATATTAACTGAGCTCAGACAAATATTGGAGATCGTAAGAAAATGAAATTTGAAAATTTGAGAGTCGGAGTAATCCATTCCATAATAGGCAAGAACGATGGCGTCTCCATCGTGGTAGATCAATCTGTAAAGGCCATGCTTGAGCACATGCATATTCCGCTCGGCAATATTTTTTTTCTATGCGCGCTTTCCCCCGCGAGGTTCCATGTGGAGACCGACGAAGTTTTCTGGCATAAAAATGATATCAATGCCATGATCGTGAAAAACTATTCGGGAAATCCCCCAAAGGAGATGGATTCTCTGATTATGGAAAGGTCCCTGTATGCCAAGGCCGTCATCGCGTCATTCGTCAAAAAGCATAAGATTGACCTGTTGATCGCCCATAACACTTCGCATCCTTATAATTTTATAACCGCAGTCGGGCTTGGGCTTTTCATGGAGGAGAAAAAAGGCGGGAAGCCTGATGTCATAGTATGGTGGCATGATTCTTTTCTGGAAAGACCAAAATTTAAAAACCCCAATACTGTCGTGTCGAAATACTTAAAGTATCTTCCGGGTATCTACGCGAAGGGCATGATCTTCATCAATTCAAAACAGCCGGAACTTGCCCGTGGATATTTCAAGTCTTTGGGGATGGGGGATGTTGATCATTTTTTAAAGAGGCAGACATGTGTGATCCCAAACACTTATGAAAGCAACTGGAAGTGGAAAATTGAAAAATGGGAAGGCGGAGCCTTTGTTTTTCCGCCCCAGGACAGTTATAACAAAAGTTTCTTTGATGATGTCGGGCTTACGGGCTGGCTTAAAAAGAGAGGCATTCGTCTTGAAGACAGCTCAATACTTTTGCAACACACGCGTATAGTGCCGAGAAAGAAAATAGAGACTGCGATAGATCTGGCATTTGCTCTCCATGGCAAATTCAAAAGCGCGGGCAGGGAGAAATGCGTAGTCCTGCTTGTTTCAGGGCACTCGGGGGATGAACAGGAAAAATACAAGGATTTTCTTAAAAGATATTTCAAGGAAAAAAAAGGACTGCATCCGGGCTGCAATGTGCTTCTTTTGTTCGGCGAATCCATCATATTGCCTGAAAAGGAGATTATTGTGGATAAAAAGTATTACAGATTCCAGGATATAGCGTCCATTGTGGCTTCGGTCGGCGGCATCGGCACATATTTCAGCGAGATGGAAGGGTATGGCAACAATCTGCTTGAAATGATAGGGGCAGGACTGCCTGCCGTGGTCAACAGGTATGATGTCTTTCAAAGCGACATAGAACCTCTTGGTTTCGATCTGCCTTCCATAAGCGGGGGGAGACTTTCACAGGGAGCCGTGAACAAAGCCTATGAGCTTCTGACAGATATAAAAAAAAGAAATGCTCTCGTGAAACATAATCTTGAAGTCTTGGGGAAAAAGCTTGGACATCGCTTGATATCAAGAAAGCTCTCAAAAATTATCGAAAAGGCAGAGTCCATGCGGGTATAAGCCTATATTTTGCGTTTGAGCAGCACGCCTACGCCGCGTTGGTAAGTATTCAGTAAAGTATGTTCTCTATCGTAATCAGCAGAGCGGCTATCGTAATCGCAATCGTAATCGCAACGGCCAATCAATTACGACCATCCCGAGGCTTCGCTCGGGACGATAGCGACTACGAACAATGCATAGTTCACTGAATATGTACAAATTTTCGTGTGTCCCTTGTCCCTTATGTCTCGTATAAGTTCAGTAAACCCCGCGAGCCGAGTCGTAGCCCTGAGCTTGTCGAAGGGCGAAGACTGGTCCTTTTACTGAACTTATACAAAAAATAAAATGCGAAATCGCTTAGAAGTATTTTTCCACCGCGTCTATGAGTCTCTGCTGTATTTTTGGCACGGCGGACTCCACTCTCTTCCAGTCGGGAATCATCGGGGACCCGTGTTGATTTCGGTAAAAATCTTTCATAGCGTTGTCAATTCCATGCGCAAATATATCAACGAAATTCAACTCGTCATGGAGATTATATTTTATGCGGTGGCTGTAGATTTCGGCGAACGCTTCGTAGCAGTTAACCATTTCCCGCGCATTTTTCATATATGCCAGCCTGATCGAGCTGAAAGCATCTCTTCCAATGATCCTCCCATCGCTGGCCATGAATGTGAAAAATGTCCTGGCAATATCCGAAGACATTCTTTGCAGATCTGTTTTTCCGTGAGAGACCATTTCCTGATGTTTGTGGTCGTAGCGCGCGGTAAGTTCAATTTGGCAGATGCGGTTATTTCTCATGTTCCGGAAGATTTCGCCAAGTATCCCTATCTCCAACCCCCAGTCACTGGGAAACTCGAGTATTTTTGCCTGGTTTACGAAAATCGCGAATTCGCCGGATAACGGATAGCGGAAATCTCCCATGTAGTCCAAAAAATCCGTAAGCCCAAAAATGTCTTTGAGCGCCCGTATAAAAGGGAAATAAAACAGTCTGGAAACCCTCCCATAAAAATGTTCATTGTACCTGACGTAATACCCTTTGGAAAACTGAAACTCCAGATGGACTATAGGATAAAGCAGGCGCAGCAGGAAATTTTTGTCGTATGTTATTATGTCGGCGTCATGAAATGCGAGCGCCGCGACCTCCTCCTTTGCTATCACGTATCCAAGACCTGTCCATACGGAATGCCCTTTCCCCCGGATTCCCACTGACAGTTCTTTTTCTATGTCGGAAATTATATTCCTGAGCTCAGGACTGTCATTCCAGATCAGGGCTGCTTTGCTTCCAAGCGGGCCGGCAATTTCCTTCGCCAGTTTGAATTCTTCACGGCTGGACTGGTCCAGGCATATATATACCCTTTTGATGATTGGCATTTTGGAAAGAACATCTATTATGTTTTTCATCGCGGCGCTTGACATGTCGGAGAAAAGCGCGGGAATAAGCGCTCCCATTGGAATTTTCCGGGAGTCATCAATGAGTTTCCCCTCCATTGCGTCAATGTCCTCGGCTTCTAAAAGCGAGAAAGTCGGAACCCGGTTGATATAGAAATCGGCCATGATGAGAACTCATCCATCGTTGTATTGTTTTGACAAATGTCCCGGAATATAAATTCACGGCTTGACAAATCAAGCAAATATCATTTATTTCCTTCCGGCAGTTTCCTTGTCTTTTGAAATCGGCAATCTGAAATTGGAAACCGATGCCGATAGCGACCTGTCGCGCCGTCTTGTCGCGCCGTAGCCTCGGCGAAGGCGGATAGCGCAATTTATTGCGCGTTATCAAGAACGGCGTATAAATTCGCCTACTACAAACAAAGCGATACCGATGCCGACCTCGAAAAAAACCGGTGGTTTCAGGAGAGAATAACAACAAATAAAATGCGAAATTTGCATTAACAAAACGGAGCGAAAATGATAGACACTGTGAGATGGGTTGACTCGAAAAAACAAATATTGTCATCAGCGCCGGACAAGACCAGGTCATTGATCCCCGGAAAACTCAGGATAATAGACCAAAGGCTTTTGCCGGAAAAATTGGAATACATTGAGACGGATGAGCTTGAGACTATATTTGAGCTGATAAAAACCCTTGCCGTCAGAGGCGCTCCGGCGATAGGATGCGCGGCCGCGCTCGGCTTGGCGGCGGTATGCGGTAAATCCGGGGCAAAAACAAGGAACGCCTTTATCGGGGAACTTCGCTCGTCAGCCGAACGCTTATCGGCGTCCCGTCCCACCGCTGTAAATCTTTTCTGGGCTCTCGAAATATGCAAAATAAAAATCGAAGTTTCAGAAGAAAGCGATGTGGAAAAACTCAAGACACTGCTTGTCCTTGAAGCCCTTTCAATATTGCGGGAGGATATAGCTATGTGCCGTTCCATAGGGGAAAAAGGGCTTGCCCTCCTGGAAGACGGCAAAGGAGTCCTGACACATTGCAACGCCGGAGCGCTCGCCGCCGGCGACTTCGGAACGGCGCTCGCGCCAATCTACGCCGCCCGCGAAAAGGGATTGAATATAACAGTTTATTCAGATGAGACCCGTCCTCTTCTTCAGGGGGCGAGGCTTACCGCGTGGGAATTGCAAAGAGCTGGAGTGAAGGTGGTTACGATTTGCGACAATATGTCCGCGCAGGTGATGAGAGAGGGGAAAATAAATATCGTGATAGTGGGAGCCGACAGGATTGCGGCGAACGGCGACATCGCCAATAAAATCGGAACATACGGCGTTGCGATTCTCGCAAAACACCACAATATTCCTTTTTACGTCGCCGCGCCGTACTCAACGATTGATATTTCAATCGCGGACGGCAGCGGCATCCCGATAGAACAGCGGCTTTCAGAAGAAATCCGCATTTTTAACGGCAAAAAAATTGTTCCCGACAATGTTGAGATATACAATCCGGCTTTCGATGTTACTCCGGCCGGTCTCATAACCGGGATCATCACCGAAAGAGGCATATTAAAGCCGCCATACACGGCAAGCATAAAAAATTTCATGAAAGAAAAAATCAAAGACTTTTAAAAAATGTAAAAATGATTTACCTCGGTTTAGTTTTGGTTTTCGGCGTTTTTTTGCTTGCGTTCTTTGTGCCTGGATTCTTTATTTCTTTATTTTTCTCCACTAAAGAACTATTGCTTTCATCATTTATAATATCTTGTCTGACTCTCTTCTACACAATGTTTTTCCTGCAACTTGGATCTTTTTCCATAACGCTTCCAAGTCTTTTATTTATCTTTCTTCCCGTTACCGCAATTTTTGGCTGCGTCGGATACATGAGGGGGCGAAAGATAAAAATTGGATTTCATATCGGCGCCGTTTCAATAAGAAAAGACGAAATAATATATTTTGCGCCTATTGTTCTTAGTTTTCTCCTTATTCTTATACGCTCAATATGTCAGCCTTTGGACAGTTATGATAATTTTTTTAGATGGGAATTTCTGTCCTTAAAAATTTTTAAAGAAGGCAATTTTTTGTTTTATCCCCCACATAATCCTGACAGTTTTAAGGAGTATTTTTATCCCGATGCAATCCCGCCAATGCTTTCTTTTTCATACGCAATGATTTATTTTGTGTACGGGGCCGCCGATAAAATTATCGCGTCGTGTTTTGTTCCCCTGCAATATCTGCTTATCCTTTTTGGCGTATACAAATTAACGTTGACGCAGTTTTCACGCAAAACCGCATTGATAGCCGCATCAATTTTATCTTCCTGCAGTTTGGTTTTTTACGCGATAAAATTGGGACAAGAAAACGGATTCATAGCAATTTCATTAATTGGAACGCTTTTGTTTATGCTTGAGGATGAGAACGCGTCGGCGGGAAATATGGTGTTGGCCGGGATCGCGGCGTCCGTTGGCGCATTGAGCCGTGAATACGGGTGTTTCCTCCTGTTCGTTGGCGTCATCGTGGCGTTAAATAAAAAAATATCTGTCCGCTTTATTCTAATTTTTGCGGCGACCTTTTTCATTTTTACTATGCCATGGTATATCCGCACCTGGGTTATTACAGGAAATCCTTTTTATAATAATATATTTTTTAATTTATTTCCCGTGAATCAAATTCATAAAAATATTTTATGGACGTACAACGATTATTACAATATTTTTATTGATTTTCCAAACCGTTTTAATAGATCGGAAGAGC
>JAGVIF010000328.1 GCA_020056205.1 Lentisphaeria bacterium
AAATCGAAAATTCTGAATCCTGAATTTTTGATTTTTATGTCCCTTGCGTCCCTTGTGTCCCTTATGTCTCTTTTAAACTTGAGTTTTGCAATTGGCTCTATATATTACCCCTTTTTTAAAATTTTGAGCGTTACTGATTTTGCAATCAATGCGACGGATGAATATGACACAAAAACTGCGCGTAATAAAATTATCGGCGATTTGCGTTGCGACGCTTGTTTCATTCTCCCTTTTTTCCGGTGAAATATCGCGCATAGTTTTTCAGCAGAAGGGATATGAGTTTCCAGAACAATTTCTCCGCTACAATCTTCAATCCAGGGAAGGGAGCGAGTTTAGCAGAAAAATTCTTGACGAAGACATAAAGAGGTTATATTCAACCGGCCGTTTTTCGGATATTGTCGCCGAGACATCCGCTCAGGAAGGGGGAGAGATAGAGATAATATTCAAGACATCCTCCAAGCCAAGAATAAAGGCCATTATATTCAGCGGAAATAAAAAATTCTCTGAAAAAGACCTTTCCGAGCATTTAACCATCCAAAAGGATTCGATTCTTGACGACAAAGAATTGAGCGCCTCGCTTTCCGCTCTCAGAAAATTTTATCAGGATAAAGGCTACAACGACACGGTCATAACCCACACGGTTGAAGCCATTGAAAGCGGTTATGTGAATGTGACAATCTCCGTAAAAGAGAATCTAAGGTTGAAAGTAAATTCCGTTTCTTTTACCGGAAATACCGCGTATTCCTCCTGGAGACTGAAAGATTCGATAGCCACCCGGCACTCATGGCTGAGTTGGATTATGAATACAGGGCTATATTCCAAAGACGAAGCAGAGAACGACAAGGCGCGCCTGAGGGAGTTATACTGGAATAAGGGATACCTCGATTTTGATGTGAAAAAAGTGGAGGTTGCGGAGGATGCTTCCGATCCGGAATATGTCAACGTCCGCTTTGACCTTGATGAAGGGGATTCGTATAAAGTCGGAAGGGTGAGCGTGTTCGGCAACAGCAAGTTCACGACGGAAGAACTTATGTCGTTGATCTCCCTTCAAGAAGGGGCGATCCTTGACAACAGAATTGAGAAAGAAGACATTAAAGCCATCAGAGCAAAATACGACCCGCTCGGATACGCCGATTTTCACTGCGAAGCCGTCAGAATTCCGGACTACAAGACGCATATCGCGGCCATTACGTACAAAATAACCGAGGGCGTCCCTTGCACCGTGAGGGATTTGAATATCTCCGGCAACGTCAACACCAAAGATTATGTCATAAGGAGAGAGATGGTCATACACCCCGGCGACCCTGTCAATCCGGATATGATAGACACAAGCAAGGCGCGCCTTATGGGGATGAATTATTTTGAGAAAGTTGACATAGTAACGGTGCAAGTCCCGGACCCGTCAATGAAAGATATTGATGTGGCCGTCAAAGAAAAAGACACAGGGAAATTCGCGATTGGCGGTGGTTTTTCGGACACGGACAGCGTTGTGGGGACTCTTGAGCTTTCTCAGTCCAATTTTGATATTTCAGACCCTGGCAACTGGTTTGTCGGCGGCGGACAACGGGTGAAATTTACCGGCCAATACGGGATAGAACGCAGTGATTTCAGCCTCGATTTCACCGAACCATGGCTTTTTGGCATTCCGTTGAGCCTCGATGTTTCCGGTTTTTATCATGACAGAGAATATGAGGACTGGAGTGAGAAGACATTCGGCGCCGAGACATCTCTTACGAAGAGGATATTTGATGATTTTACAAGCGTCGGGCTCGGTTATACCATCGCATCGGTGAAAATCTACGATATGAAAGATGATATGTCCGCAATTTTTCAGAAAGAGAAAGGGACTGACACTATAAGCAAGTTTTCGCTCAATCTTTCGAGGGACACGAGGGACAGTCTTTTGGATCCTAAAAGCGGCTATCTTCTGAGCGCGCTTGGCGAATTCAACTCCAAAATACTCGGCGCCTCCGTCAACATGTACAAATTTGAGACGCAGGCCAGCAATTACTATTCTTTTATTGACGACATGTTCACTCTGCACACAGGTATTAAATTAGGCCAGGCTGACAGGATAGGCGGCAGCGGCGGCAAGCTCGTTCCGATATATGAAAGATACTTTCTCGGCGGCGGCGACACTATCAGAGGTTTTCCATACAGGGCGATTTCTCCGATAGACGAAAATGAAGACCCCTACGGCGGAGAGTCAATGATAATTGGAAACATTGAGCTCACGCATCCGATATACGACTTCATCAGAGGAGCGGTTTTTGTTGACGCCGGCGGAGTGTGGAGAAGGGCATGGGACATAAAGCTCGATGAATTCAATGTGGGCGCCGGGTATGGCCTTAGGATAAAGCTCCCTTATTTCAGCGCGCCGGTCAAACTCGACCTCGCTTATCCTGTCGTCGTAAGCTCAAAACAGAAAAACATCAAAAAAAAACTTAGATTTCATTTCAATCTCGGGCTCACATGGAGTCCGTAAGCGTAAATATTCACCGAAAGGACAGGGTTCGATGAATATTTACATGGAGAATCCGCCCTTTCGGGGAGGGCCTTCACGGAATCATGAAGTCGCATAAGCCTCCGGCTTGTGATTTGGACGATTCAAGAATAAATAGAATTCGGAAATTTTGAATTCCACAATCGGGACGATTGTGGTACTTCAAGAAAAAAAAGATGCAAGCCGGAGGCTTGCGCTACTTCTTGTTTGCCATCCAATCATCCGTGGGACGGTAGTGGAACTGCATTGCAGTTCATACGTC
>JAGVIF010000485.1 GCA_020056205.1 Lentisphaeria bacterium
ATAAAGCTCCCCTCAAAGTTGATAGACAAGGGGGGCTTTGCCCGCAATCCAAAAGAATAAAGAAAGGGTTCAAGGTTCAGGGTTCACCGTTCAGCGTTCGGGAATGCGAAAGTGAACAAAAAGTAGAAAGTAGAATTTAGAAAGTAGAAAACACAAAAAAGTAGAAAGGAAAAAGGAAAAAAACGATAAAAAAGTTCGAGAGTGTAGCACAGGCATCTTGTAGAATCTGGTGATTTGATGATTGGGAGATTGAAGGATTGAAAAATCTCCAAATCTCCAAATCGAAAAATAATATGTCTCTTTTGTCCCTTGCGTCCCTTATGTCCCTTGTGTCCCTGTTGTGAAAGAATCGGCAATCGGAAATTGAGCGTTGGAGATTAGGTTCATTTTTTTTTAACATAGAAATGCAAAACAAAGACACTAAAAAAAGGAAAAAGGTTTTATGAAGACATCATGCAGTTCGTGGAGTTATCACAGGACAATTAAAAACGGGAAGATGGATCAGCTTTCCTGGATTAAGGAGTGCGCGGAAAACGGGCTTGACGGGGTCGAGCTTCTCTTCTGTCATTTTCCGTCAACCGAAAAAGATTACATGATAAAGCTGAAAAAGGAATGCGCCGACAATTTTCTCTCGGTTGCAATGGTTTCGGCCGGAGGACATCTTACCGTCGGAGACGATGTCAAGAGGGAATCCGAAATTCAAGACATACGGAAATGGACAGATGTCGCATGTTTCATGGGAGCGCCGTGTGTCAGATTTTTTTGCGGGAGCGGCGCTGAGCTTGAGGCCGGAGGCGATGATCTTTATAAGAAAGTCAGGGCCGCTATTGCGAAAATCGCAGATTTCGGCGCCGAACGCGGAATCGTGATGGCTATGGAAAATCACGGCGGGACAACTGCCGCCCAGCTCTTGTCTTTGATCAGGGATGTCAATCATCCCTTCCTGAAGTTCGCATTGGACACCGGCAACTTTCCGCCAACGAGCCAGGTCGGACCCGAAACATATTCAAGCATTGAAAAGTGTGTTCCACATGCGGCAATTGTCCACGCGAAATTTTTCAATATCCAGCCGGACGGCAGTGACAGAGATTTCGACTGGCTCAAGATTCATGGTATCCTGAAAAAAACAGGATTCAACGGATTCCTTTCGGTGGAGTATGAAGGGAGCGACGACAATGAGGTCGAGGCGGTGAAAAAGGTTGCGGGGTTTCTTAAAAAATTGAGGTAATTAAATCATGTTTAAAATCGGTGTGATGGTTGAATCGTTTCGAAAGGGGCTGGATGGCGGACTGAAAGCCGCGGCTGAAGTCGGCGCGGACGGCGTTCAGATTTACGCGACTTCCGGAGAAACACATTTTTAGAAATTGAAAGGCGCAAATCTTGCCGCCCTCAGGAAAAAATTGAAGGATTACGGTCTCGAAGTTTCAGCTTTATGCGGAGACTTTGGCGGACACGGGTTCCAAGTTGCTGAACTTAATCCGAAAAGGATTGAGGATACAAAGCGGGTAATCGAGGCCGCGCTCGAACTGGGAACAAAAATTGTAACAACACATATCGGCGTAATTCCCGACGAAAAATCCAATCCGCGCTACAAGGTCATGGCTGACGCATGCGAGAAGATAGGCGCGTTCGCGGAAAATAAAGGCGCCGTCATTGCTATAGAGACCGGACCCGAAAAAGCGCTAATTCTGAAGAATTTCATAGATGATATCGGTCTCGGTAAAGGGCTTGGCGTCAATTTCGATCCTGCCAACCTTGTGATGGTATGCAGGGAGAATATTCCGCAGGCCGTGAAAATTCTCGCGTCTTACATTGTTCATACCCATGCTAAAGACGGTGTGAACCTCAAGCCGGTCGAAGCCGAAAAACTTTATAACTCGTTTGCGGACGGCGGAATTGAAGGTTTTAACGCGGCAGATTACATAAAGGAAGTTCCCCTTGGTGAGGGCGGAGTTGATTTTAATTCCTACCTGAAAGCTCTTTCGGGAGCTGGATACAAAGGTTATCTGACGATAGAGCGCGAGGTTGGCGAGAATCCAATGGGCGACATAAAGATGGCGGTTGATTTCCTAAGGCTAAGAAACGAAGTTCGCCGCGTAAATATTCACTGAACCCTGTCCTTTCGTAAGCGTTAAGCTGGGGGGAATAGAGTTGTTTTGCTCGAAGAAGTATGGCGTCCCGAGCGCCCAAAACAGCCTCGGGACGCCTCGATCCAGTCTCGGA
>JAGVIF010000015.1 GCA_020056205.1 Lentisphaeria bacterium
ATTATTCCGACTATTTCATCCGGTTCCGACATTCTGCCGAATCCTTCCTCTCCGCAGGCGAGCCTTCCGACTGAAGGCCCCGCAAAAATGGCGCCGCGCAATTTCAACCGCCTGCAATTGTCTTTGACCGCCTGATTGTTCCACATCCTCAGATTCATCGCCGGAGCGACAAGGAGTTTTCCTGAGTGAGACACGGCAAACGTTGACAGGGCGTCATCCGCTATCCCGTTCGCTATTTTTCCTATGATGTTGGCGCTCGCCGGAGCAATCACGAACAATTTGATCCTCGCGGCAAGCTCAATATGCGCCGGTTGCCATTCCGGTAAATCCCACAGATTTGTGATTACCTTGTTCCTTGACAATGTGAAAAAAGTCTTTTCCCCGACAAATTTCAAGGCCGACTCGGTCATTATGACAGTCACATCATATCCTTCTTTGACCAGCCTGCTTGTGATTTCGGCGGCCTTATACGCTGCAATTGAACCCGTTACGCCGAGCGCGACGGCCTTTTTTTCATTCATAAAATCCTGAATCCTTGAGTCTTATTGTTTTTTTATGCGCGATGTCGAGCAGATGTATCATATCGCTGACAGCCTTTTCAAGAGTTTTATTGATTATGAGATAATCGTATTTCCGCCAATGTCCCAGTTCGTCTTTCGCATCATCAAGCCTTTCTCTTATGATAGTTTCGCTTTCAGTCGCCCTTGAGCGCAGTCTTTTTTTAAGCTCGGCGAAGGAAGGAGGCCCGATAAACACGGTCTCTACGCATTTTGACAGCAGACTGTCTTTTGATACAAGTTTTTTTATTTTCGATGTGCCTTTTACGTCTATGTCAAGCAGAACGTCAACGCCTTTCTTTATCCGTTCAACAACCTCTGATTTTAGTGTTCCATAGTAATTGGAATGGACTTTGGCGTATTCGAGAAAGCCGCCGACGCTGATCCTGTCTACAAATTCCTTCTTAGTCAAATAAAAGTAATCCACCCCGTTCTTTTCCCCTGGACGCGGCTTTCTTGTGGTGCAGGATACGGAAAAGTAAAGACCCGGAATTTTCCGTCTGATTAATTTGCAAATCGAGGATTTCCCGGCTCCGCTCGGACCCGAAACTATCAGCAAAACTCCTAATTTTTTTGGTCGCATTCGGCTCTTTTCTCTGCATTAAATGAAATTTCCCGTGAAACTAACACCACAGTTATATTTTGCAAATTGTTTTTAGCCCGCATACTTCGTCTCCCGTTCATGATTTAATGGCGCCTTCGGTCAAGCCTTTCGTGAAGAGTTTCATCGTAAAGACGAAAAGAATAATTATTGGTATGCTGGCCATCGCATAACCCGCCATCAGAGGCCCCCATAGTTTGATGTACTCACCGGCCATTCTGAGAAGCTGAACCATCACGGGGAGTCTTCCGTGGTCCCTTATGATAATCAGAGGCATCACAAAATCATTCCACTGGGCGATGAAAGTCATAACTCCGACAGTTCCGAGTATTGGTCCGGCGAGCGGAAAGACAATTATCATCATCTGCTGAAAGTGATTAGCTCCGTCAATTTCCGCCGCCTCAAAGAGGTCGTGCGGAATATCCTCCACAAATGAGCGCAGAACGAAGACTCCGAATATTTGTCCCGATGATGTCCCCACAATAATGAGCGCTGTCAGAGTATTGAGCAGATTTATATCGTTGAGAAGCCTGAAGAGAGGAATCAGATTCGCGATGGCAGGCATCATCATCATAATGAGTATTGCGTTCCAGAGGAATGAGGACATCGGCATTCTATAGCGCGCGAAAAAATAGGCGGCGCACAACGCCACGAAAAGAGTTAAAATAGTTGTAGTTATTGAAACGACAAGGCTGTTGGCAAGGGCCGGGGTTATCATCTGATAAGCCGTATTCCAGTTTTCCCAGTGCATAGGTTCTGTAAGCGTCGCCGGAGCGAAATAGAACTGCCTGTTGTCCTTCAGGCTCACAATCACCATGAGATAAAGCGGAAGAAGCGCCATGGCGAGAACTGAGATTATGGTAAGATGTTTTGCGCCCCTTAGAAAAATGTCCGAGACAAAGCTCATGGCCCTGAGTTTTTTCTCGGGGAGGCATTGAGGCATATCTTCTTCAGAATCAGCCGCTTCCTTCTTTTTAAAGAGTCCGCTTATTTTTTCCTTCAGCGCTGTGAAAAGCGCGAATATTCCGTCGTAAGGGATGCCGGCTACGGTTAAGGCGAACCCGACCGCCTTGAAACGCCCGCTCCAGAAAATGAGAACGGCGGCGGCAAGCGCCCCGGCGCGTATTGATTTTTTCTGCCAGCCCGGCATATCATTCCATTTCGTGATTATGTTGCTGAGTTTTTGCAGGCTCATAACGATGATTGTGAGAACTATACCC
The DNA here is from genome assembly GCA_020056205.1 of Lentisphaeria bacterium. GTDB lineage: Bacteria > Verrucomicrobiota > Lentisphaeria > Victivallales > GWF2-50-93 > JAGVIF01. Next base: position 2,379 of record JAGVIF010000015.1, read on the forward strand.
ACGGCGCAGGCGAATCCCATATCCTGGTCAATGAACGCCTTTCTCAACATGAAAAGCGCCGGAACCGTGGCGTTGCCGCCCGGCCCTCCTTCCATCCCCGCAAGGGCGAGAATCATTCCGGCGTCTTTGATCGTGTCAATAATCACGAAAACAAGCAGGAGTTTCACGGAGGAGGTTATGAGAGGCAGTTCGATTTTTGTGAACTTCGACCACCAGTTTATCCCGTCAACATCGGCGGCCTCATAAATGTCCTTGGGAATGCTTTGTAGTCTTGCCAAGTAAGTGAGGACGGCGAATGATCCGACCCACGGCATGCCCCAGATTATGCAGGCTGAGACGATCAGGTTCGGGTCGCCGAGCCATGCGGGCGAATTCCCCTGCACGAATATTCCACCCCAGTTCAGCACTTTGTCAGATCGGAAGAGC
>JAGVIF010000526.1 GCA_020056205.1 Lentisphaeria bacterium
TTCCGGCAGGGGCAAGACCGCTGTGGGTATTGCCCCTGCCAAAAATACTTGCGAGCCCTCCGATGGCATCTGCAACGGCGCGGTTTATGACTTTTGCAATGAACCCTTATCCCTTTCCCCTGTACTACACGGGTTGTTTCGCAAATCTTTCGGCAAAAAAAATATATATGATTAATTTAATATTTCAACCGAGCGAAGACGGTTTTCATGGTTTTTCTTTGTCAAAGGCGGGAATATGACCCCGTCCCCACTAGAAAATTGTTCGTTGAACCGCTTGAAAAGGTCGGCTCGAAGTCTATTTTTCTATTTTGAGTCATTAAAAACGAAGAAAGGGTGATGGTCAAAAAGATCATTACGGAATCAGGTTTAATTTATAAATTGATGACCATGGGAAAAATGAGATCTAAATTTATAATAGTTTTTTTCGTGGCGGCAATGTGTCTGAGCACGGTTGCGTTGTCCCAGTTTCTTTTTCGTCAGGCCAAAGAACCAACCGATCCTGAAGAGCAGTATAAGCTTGGAAATTCTTATTACAAAAGCGAAGCCTTGGTAAAGGACTACACAGAGGCCGTCAAGTGGTTTCGCAAGGCGGCCGAGCAGGGGCACGCAAAAGCGCAGTACAGCCTTGGGGTTTGCTACGAGAATGGCAACGGCGTTCCAAAATATATGAACGAAGCCGCCAAGTGGTTTCGCGAGGCTAGCGAACAGGGATATGGGAAAGAGCAGTATGACCTTGAAAATCCCTACAAGAAAGGCATTGGCATCGGAGCGGCAGTGCAAGACAAGGGTAAGACTGAACCCGGCAAGCGGTGGAGCGAGGCGGTCGAGCAGAAGCATATAAGGGTGCAGGATAGCCTTGAGGGTGGGAAGATATCTTCAACTGATCTGAGAAAAACTGATACCGCATCTCTGGAGAATTTTTCCGATCAGGGCGATATGGCACCCTGTATTCTTCCAATATCGGGAGATGAACCCGTGGATACTGGGGCGGGTTGGGCGCTCGGTCTTGGAAGCAAGCCCGGGCCGCTGCTGGATGCCATGGAAGGGGGCCGTTCAGGTGGCGATGTCACTGCCATGATGGTGCTGCTACGCCAGGCAGGAGGACCTCTCAGCGAGGAGGAGGACAAGGCCATGAACAGGAAATGGGCTCCTTATGCCGCCTCCAAATCCCCAAAAGCTCACAAGGCGATCCGGAAACAGAGCGAACTTCTTCTGCAGTCCATGGTGCACCGCCAGATGATGGTCCAAGCCGCATGGGAATATGACTTTGCAATCGCGCAGAAGCAGATTGCCATCTTCATGAAGGACAATGAGGAAGCGGCAGCGGCGGAGATGATGGCTGAACTCCAGCAGCAGGTTGCCGAGAATGCAAAAAAGAATCTTGATTCGCTGGGCGAGGAAATCGACAAGATCCCTGATATTCCGACCCCTGAGGAGCTTAAGGCGGAAGAGGACGCTGGACGCAAGAATGCAGTGGATGCCCTCTGTCTCGGGAAGGAGACTATCGAGACTGTTAAGCCCGGCAAAGTGCTTTTAGGATATCTGAAATTCGTGAAAACTACAGCCGAAGTCAAGGATTATCTCAAGGCGAATCCTTCTCAAGGGACCTGTGTTGTCACGGAAAATTCGGCTAACTTCACAAAAGTCATCCATTGGGATGCGAAGAAGATGATAAATGGTCAGAAAGTGGACTTTAAAGAAGGAAAAGATATTTATAATTACGAATGCAGCTGGCAGACACCTAAAATGATACCTGTTTATAATGATACACGCAATTTCCCTTTCAATATCACCTTGAAGGACAAAGGAACAAAATTCGCACCGGGCACCGAGGGTCCAGGTAAAGTCACATTCGGTGTCTCCTATAAAAATGTTCGGCCAAGGAATGGACGTGATCTGCTCACTATTGCTGTTCCGGGTGGCGCTGAGGCCAAGATTGATACACTGGAGCTGGATTATCATTCTCCGGATGTCCACCGCAGTGAAATCGCTGAGGATCAGATTATCGAAATTGACGACATGGCCAGGTGGCACGTCACTATCCGTTATACATTTGAACCGGCTTCAGGAGCCGCCACGCAGCCGGAGCCCAGCAAGCAGGATTCCAGCCTGGGCGCGGACAAGAATGATCAGATCGCCGAGCACGAGGCCAATATCGTCGCCGCAAAACGGGCGATAGAAGGCATACGCAAGGAAATGGGCGCTGAAACAGATAAGAAACGCATGGAGGAACTGCGTTTGCAGACACTGCATCTTGAGCAGGACGTACATGACAGCAAGGATCTTATTGAGTCCATCCGGACAGGAGATATCGTTAAGACCCGCGGCCCATGGGACGAACATGCTACCGCCGTGATGGCCAGGACATCAATGGAATTGGTCGAGGATTGCAAGAGGGCCCAGCAAATGCAGGCTTCTTTTGTCCGTCTGAGCAAAACACTGGAGAAATACAAGCCGGAGGAAGCGCGCAAGCTCTACGAAAATTTCCGATCACAGATGGTACAGGGAATTTACCAACCCGGCGGGCTGGAGAATGCCCAAAATGCTTTGAACGTACTTTATGAAAGCACGAGTTCGGCGGCAAAGGAATCACAGAATCAGAATTATGCGGATATCTCTGTAAGGAAGGCGCAACTGGAACGGACTGAATGGAATCTTGCCGTCGCGGAAGGCGTGAAAAAGAACTGTGACCGTGCGATATTCGCAGGGAGCCTGTTTACCGGCATGGCTCCCGGACTTGCTCTTAGCATGGTCTATGAAGGATCATGTACTTCAGTGGAAAAAGGACCCAAGGAGGCGCTGAAAAACGCTGTTGTCCAAGGAGGGATCATGCTTGTAAGCATGGGTACGATGAAGGCCGGCGGCTGGGCTATCGGCAAATTTCTCAATCCCAAAGTCGCTCAAAGCGAAGTGAACTCATTTAAAAAGATTCTGGATGCCAATCGCTATCAGCAGGAGATGGAGTGGAACCAGGCGTTGGTGAACAGGCTGAAGGAGAAGGCTGCCGCCATGGAGAAGTTTAAGCCTTCGAGAACGGGAGAGTATTTTAAGGTCAGCAGCGAGTTGAATGATGCCGTCGCCGCCGCCAACAGCAGTTCGCTCGCAAAGAACATCATGAAAAACGAATTGGTTGCCGCAGAGAAGGCCTTGACGGAGAAAGGAAGCAAGGAGGCGGTAGCAGCGTTCAACGAGATCAAGGCATATCAGGATGTTTTCAACAAGCGCCTTCAGACCAACATTTATCCGCAGACGGACAACCAGATGCTGATAAAACTCCGGCAGCAGGGATACAATGCGGAGGCCAGCTGGTTTCGCGAATTTCGCAACGCCACCAGCAGAGGAGTCAATCGCGACCGCGATCTCGGCCTGATCGCCCAGATGGAAGGGAAGCTGACGAAAAATGGCAAGACTGTTTCACTTAACGAGTTCATGGGTGACGGACAGAAGGCCTACAGTGCAAGTTACAAACAGGTGACCGGACGCAGTGCAACCCTGGCCGACCAGAATATCACCACCACGGCCCATAGCGAGGCCTTCCCCCTGAAATGGCTCGAACAGAAGGTTGGCGAGGCTGGCGATCCGCGTGATTTCGGAAAGGCTGGTTCCGCCATCTACAACAAGGTCAGGAATGCCATGGCCGGACCTGATCCCGCTTTTGTCAATCTCAAGAAGGCCTGCAGCAGTCTCGGCAAGGATCTTAAGACCAAGGTACTCCCCCGCCTGGAGAAACCCGTTCCCGGAAGCGCGGTCAGCGAGACTTCACGCAAGGCTGCGGCGGAGCACTGGATCGAAGTACAGAAAGTCATGGAAAACTTTGCCTCAGACAAGATCGATCCGTTGACGGCCATGAGGGAACTGCAAAAACTGACCGGTTCAACGAGCATCACCCAAAGCGCGGCGGAAGTCCAGCGGCTGATGATCCGGCTTGGCGGTGGTGGGAAATGACGATTTCTTCATAACGTCGTTTCGGGACTGCTTAGTCTGTTAGCCCGTTTTTCGCGCGAAAAACGGGCTAAAGTTTCGCAAGATGATTTTTATGCCCGCTCGAACATTGCTCTTATCTGCCTTCCAACGACTTCCATCGGGTGCTGGCCGAGCGCTTCGCGTTTCGCCTTCAGGTTGACAGATCCTTTTCTGCTTTCCTTCAGCCATTTGCGGGCGAATTTCCCGCTCTCAACATCTTTGAGCGCCTTCCTCATCGCATCCTTTACCTTGGGGGTGATGATTTTAGGTCCCACTTCGTATTCGCCCCACTCAGCCGTATTAGATATTATCGAGTTCATCTTTTGTATTCCGCCCTCGTATATGAGGTCAACGATGAGTTTCACCTCATGAACGCACTCAAAGTACGCCATCTCCGGCGGATAACCGGCTTCCACAAGCACCTCGAATCCGGCCTTCATAAGTTCAACAAGTCCGCCGCAAAGAACGGTCTGTTCGCCGAAAAGGTCCTCAAATGTTTCCTGTTCAAATGTGCATTCGAGACAACCGGCGCGGGTAAAACCCATCGCCTTCGCCATCGCCAGAGCGATTTCCTTAGCCTTGCCGCTCGGATTCTGCCTGACAGCTATCAATCCCGGAACGCCAAATCCCGCGAGAAAAGCCTTCCTTTCCTCTGTGGCGGGGCTTTTGGGCGCAACCATTATAACATCAACATCCTCCGGAGGAAGAATCCCTTTGAAAACAATGTTAAAACCGTGCGAACAGGAAAGGGTCTTTCCAGCTTTGATATGCTTCCTGATGTGTTTTTTATATACGGGGCCGTGAAACTCGTCGGGAAGAAGAATATGGATGATGTCAGCGGTTTTCGCGGCATTGCTTATTGACATAACCTTGAAACCGTCGTCCAATGCCCTCTGCCAACTCGGATTTGGTTTGTCATCAAGCGTCTCTGTTTCTCCCACGATCACATTGACCGCGGAATCCCGCATGCACAAGGCCTGCGCCGATCCCTGATTTCCGTAGCCGATTACTGCCACCGTTTTGTCCTTCAACGGAGCTAAGTCCGCATCATTGTCATGAATGATTTTTACCATTTTCAACACCTCTTTTTATTTTTTAGATTTGTCTTTTGTGAAGTTTGCAAACGACCTGTCCCACGTCTTTTCAGCTTCATCGCTGAATGCGCACGCGGGAAGCTGGTTTTGCGCAAGATGATAATGCAGGCAGGCGCAACAGTTTCCCTTTCTCTCGCACGGCTCATAAGTGCAATTGCATCTGCTCATGTTAGACTGAAATTTTTCACATTTAATTGGCATTTTTCAGTTCCTCCGCTAACTTGAAAAAAGAAGTTAAGTAAGAGATATTAAAAAGTTAAAAAGTAAAGGTTTTTTTATGAAAAAAATTAAAATTATTGACGAAAAAATAGTTGATAAACTTATTTTCGCGTTCCGTTCGGCGAACGCAGCAGGGCCTATTGACTCTTCATATAACTGCCCTGTGACGATGAACTGGCGCGAGATATCGTCCAAGCCGCTTCTTTTTTTCAAAAACTGGTCGCAGCCGCGTCTTCCGGACGAGAGCGGGGCGTCATTTCTTTTTCACAACGGAGATAATCTAAATATAATTTCTGTGATGGAAGATTCGGATGTTTTCAACGAAGCCGCCGGGAGAAATGATCAGACGTGGACGAAGGGGGATGTCCTAGAGTTTTTCATCCAGCCCGCAAATAAGAAGAACTACTTTGAAATCCATGTCGCTCCGACTCTCGCGACGCTCGAACTTTCCATCCCTGACGCGGACAAACTTAAAGCGAACGAATGTCCGTGGGGCAGTCTTTTCTTCGACTCCGGCTCCGAATTCGGAGCGGAGGTAATATCAAAACCAGACTTTAAAGGCTGGTGGGGATTAATCTCCCTGCCCTTCGAGAGCGTAGGCATGAAGGGGGAAAAAGGCGAATCTGCGAATTTCGCAGTATGCAGATACAATTACACGAGGGGAAATATGAAAACCCCGGAGTGTTCATCGTCCGCCCCTTTCAAAAAACTGGCCTTTCATTGTCCTGATCAATGGCAAAAAATTATTCTGGAATAACAAAATGAAAAAGACTCTTGATGAATTCGATGCCGCGATGAAAAAATCAGCGAATATGCTTTCAAAAAGAATGCACTCGTCCGCAGAGGTCGGGCACAAACTCAGGCGCTCCGGCTACTCCGGGGAAATTATAACTAAAGTCATCACGGAACTTTGCAAACTCGCTTATCTTGACGACGCCCGTTTCGCGTCAGGCTACGCGGCTGAACTCTCGAAAAAAGGAATCGGCAGAAATCTTGTCTTAAAAAAAATGATGGAGCGCGGCGTCCCGAAAGAACTTTGCGAGGCGAATCTGCCCTTCGACAAAGACATTGAGAAAGAAAAAGCCCTGTCTTTCCTCGATTCGAAGAAAAAACTTCTCCTCCGCGAACAGAACAAACTGAAACTCAAAGGAAAAATTTTCAGAATGCTCAGCGCAAAGGGATTTCGATCTGACATCATATCAGAAATCTTATCCGAA
>JAGVIF010000172.1 GCA_020056205.1 Lentisphaeria bacterium
AAATAATAAAAAAATGAGCGAAACCGTGATATGAGGAATAAACAAAAAACAAATGTGACGATAATCGGGCTTGGGCTTCTTGGAACATCACTTGGACTCGCCCTCGCCGGAAAATACCACAGGACAGCGTGGGCAAGAAGAAAGGAGTCTCTTGATTACGCCCTGAAAACAGGCGCCGTTGACGAGGTGTTTTCTTCTCCGTCGGACGCCGTATCGAATGCGGAGATAACGGTGATCTGTCTCCCCGTTAAAAAAATAATAGCCTTTGTCGGAGAACACATTTCTTCATTCAGAAAAGGTTCGCTCGTTACTGACGTTGGGAGCATCAAAAAAACGATTATTGAAAATCTATTTTATCAGCTCAGGGACAGGGAAGTTGAATTCGTAGGCAGTCATCCGATGGCCGGTTCCGAACAGAGCGGAGCGGAAGCGGCATCCTCAAAAATATACAGCGGCGCAACCGTGTATATCACTCCTGTCCCTGAAAATTCGGCCGATGCCGTCAATAAAATTTCGCGAATGTGGAAAGACGCCGGAGGAAGAACGCTGCCTCTCTCCCCTGAAGAACACGACAAAACCGCCGCGGTAACAAGCCATCTTGTCCACATAGCCGCCGCAATGCTGACATCCGCCGTTCTTGACTGCGGAAAAGATGAATTTCAACGCAGGCTCAGGGGGTGCGCAGGCGGATTCAGAGACAGCACGCGGGTGGCGGCGTCAAACCCTGAGATGTGGGAGGAAATAATAGAGCTCAACTCCGCAAACATAATTCCTCATCTCCGCGAACTCGAAAAGAGAATCTGCGAAATTCGCAAATGCCTTGAAGCCCGCGAATTCGGCAAAGCCGGAGAAATCCTCAAAAAAGCCGCCGGGCTTAAAAAAAAAAGCGGAGAAAGAAAAACAGACGGGCAACTCTCTTTTCAATTTCAGATTGCCGATTTCAAAACCAATTATCGAATAGGTCGTATAGGACATATTATTTTTCGATTTGGCGATTTTTCAATCCCTCAATCTCCCAGTCACCCAATCATTGACACTCTGACACTCTGACACTTTGATACTTTGATACTCCCGAACTTCGTCATTGGATATTCCGTGTTCGTTATTGGATATTCAGTTTAAATATCCTTAACCTGATAACAATGCGCTGAACCCTGAACCCTGAACGGTGAACGGTGAACGGTGAACGGTGAACGGTGAACCTCTTGGCGCTCAGACTATTAACATGCAGTCGCCATAGCTGTAGAAGCGGAATTTTTCCCTGATGGCAAGGTGATAGGCGGCAAGAATTTTTTCTTTGCCTGCGAACGCGGACACGAGCATTATCAGAGTGCTTTTCGGCAGGTGAAAATTTGTAAGAAGGATATCGGCTGATTTGATTTTGTAAGGCGGATAAATAAAAATATCTGTCTTGGCGCTGTCCGCCCGAATGCTTCCGTCAGGGTTCAGCGCGCTTTCAAGCGCCCTCAAAGACGTAGTTCCGACGGCTATTATTCTTCCGCCGTTTTTTCTCGCGTTGTTTATTTTCAGGGCGGCTTTTTCCGTGATTTGGAAAAATTCCGAGTGCATTTTATGTTGAGAGAGAAATTCCGCCTTGACCGGCTGAAAGGTTCCGATGCCGACGTGAAGGGTTACTTCGGCAATTTTCACTCCGCATTTTGCGAAATTCGCAAGAGTTTCTTTTGTGAAGTGGAGTCCGGCTGTCGGCGCGGCGACGGCGCCCTTTTGATGGGCGTAGACGGTTTGGTAGCGTTCCTTATCCGATAATTCATCCGGTCTCTTGATGTATGGGGGTAGCGGAACATGTCCGAAAAGATTGAGAATTTTGTCCGTAGTTATTTTGTCGTCCGCAATAAACTCAACGATGATGGAGGAATTTTTCCTTTCCGCCTTTATTATGACATCCGGTTTTGCCTTTGAGTCTTTTGCTATTGGGATGAATAGATTGTGTTTAAGAAGTCTTTTTGCCGGTTTGGCCAATGCCGTCCACCGCCGCTTTTTGTCGTCAAGCGCTTCCAGAAGGAGGAACTCCGTTTCAGCGGAGAGGTTCTCTTTCGGCGTTGCGAATATTCTCGTATTTATGACTTTTGTATTGTTGAAGACGGCACAATCGCCCTCGCGCAGGTATTCAAATATGTCGTTGAATTTGCGAATTTCGCAAACGCCTGTTTCACGGCGGAGGACGAGCAATTTTGACGCATCTCTCTGGGGGAGGGGATATTTTGCTATAAGTTCCGGAGGCAGAAGATAATCGAAATCCCGTGTTCTGGGGGGGTAGGAGTTCAGTAAGCCCCGCTCTTTTGCTGAACTTCCGCTAAAAATGAAATGCGAAATCAAGGGTTTTACGGGGTTCTGAGTTCATCGAGGATTTTTGATATCAGTGAAGCGGTTGTAACATCTTCGGCTTCAGCTTCATACGTGAGAATTATTCTGTGCCTGAGTATGTCGGGGGCTATATTTTTAACATCCTGCGGCACGACATACGCCCGTCCTTCCATGAATGCGAACGCTTTTGCCGCGATGGTCATCATTATTCCGGCTCTCGGCGAAGCCCCGAACTGTATGTAATTTTCGAGGAAGTCAAGCTTCGCCTCTTTTTGTCTTGACGACAAATTCGTCCTGAGAGTTGGACGCGTTGCGTTGACTATATCGAGAATATATTCCACAATTTTCTCATCCATGTAAATTTTATCCACCCATTTTCTGGCATTCCGGATATCGTCGAGGGTCGCTACGGAAACGCCTGAAAGGTCAAGTTCGGGATGCGCCATCCTGTTTATTATCATTCTTTCCTCGTCCCTGTCCGGATAACCTATTTCGAGTTTGAACATAAACCTGTCTATTTGAGCCTCCGGCAAAGAATAGGTTCCTTCATGCTCGATAGGATTTTGAGTCGCCATCACAAGAAACGGCAGAGGCATCTTGTGGGTCTTTCCGGCTATTGTCACCTGTTTTTCCTGCATACATTCGAGAAGGGCGCTTTGAACCTTCGCCGGCGCCCTGTTTATTTCATCAGCAAGGACGATATTTGCGAATACGGGTCCAAGCCTGACCGAGAATGTCTGGTTTTGCTGATTATATATATTTGTTCCTACGATATCCGATGGAAGCAGATCGGGGGTGAATTGTATCCTTGCGAAGGAACCGTTGAGCGCGTTTGATAATGTCTTGACGGCGAGAGTTTTCGCGAGACCCGGCAGTCCTTCGATTATCAAATGGCCGTCGGCTATGAGAGCCAATATCAGCCTGTTGACAAGCTTTTCCTGCCCCACTATTATCCTGCCAATTTCCGTTTTAAGAGTTTGTGTGAAAGCGGACGCTTCTTTGATCTTGCCCTGCAATTCGTTTATTTCATGTTTTTCCATTTTTTTATCTCCGGCTTTGTTTTATTGAAAATTCGTGTTTATTAGCGTCCTACTGCGAGTTTCGCAGTTTTATCAATAAGAAACTGCCAAGAAAGAGACACGCTAAAGCTGTGAACTCCAACGGCAGTTTCAAAGGAGAGCCAACTGACTCCATTATGACATCAATTTTTATTTTTTGTTCCATTATAATATGAAAGAAGTTTTGAAAAAGTATATCGCGAAATTCTCAAAAGCCCGCAGATACAATATCCGAACTATGGAAAAATTCGACTGCGCGGTGGTAATTCCCGCATGCTCCGAATCAAAAGAACTCCCTTTTACGGTTGAAAGTTTGAAGGCTAATGATTTTTTCAAAAAAAACAAGACGGCGGTAGTGATTGTCGTGAATATGCAGTCAAAACCGCAGACGGGCGGCGCTCCGCCGGCTTTTTCTCAAGAGGAGATTTTCCGCGACAACACGAGGACTGTTGAATATTTGGAGCGCGAAGCCTCGAAAAATTTCAATATCTTCATCCTCGAAAACTTGGACGGAGAAAAAATTCAAATGATTGAAACCGGCGTTGGGGAGGCGCGGCGGATTGGAATGGACGCGTCAATCAGCGTTCTTGATCCCGAAGCTCATCCTTTCATTGCATCGCTTGACGCCGACACCATCGTGGAAAAAAATTATCTTGAAGCTCTTTTCTCATATTTTAATAAAAACGATTGCTCAGGGGCGGTTATAAGATATTCACACCGCGCCGGAGAAACCCGGGAGGCTGATGACGCCATAACAAATTATGAACTTTATTTGAGAAATTATGTCGAGGGACTTCACTGCGCAGGCTCCCCGTACGCATTTCACAGCATAGGATCGGCGATGGCATTCCCACTCTCTTCATATCTCAAAATCGGGGGCATGAAGATAAGAAAAGGCGGAGAGGATTTTTATTTCCTGCAGGATTTGAAAAAAAATGGAAGGATTGATTTCATCGCCGAAACTGCGGTGCATCCATCGCCAAGACTTTCCACCAGGACGCCTTTCGGAACAGGAGTCTCTCTGCGAAAAATAATCAACGGGGAGAAAAAACTCTGCTACAACTCGGCGATTTTTTCAGAATTGAAAGACCTGACGGCGAGAGCGGAAGAACTTTTCAACGGACGGAATATTTCCCCTGAAGAATGGATTAAATCTCTGAATCCTCCGGCGAACGCTTTCTTTAACTCATTAACCTTTAATGAGATATGGAACAAAATTATTAAAAATGTTCCGTCCGCCGCCGATAAACGGCGGCATGCGTTCTATTCATGGTTTGACGCATTCAGAACCCTTAAATTCATTCACTTTTGCGAAAATGAATTCAACCATGCGAAATTCGCAAAAAAAAACGTCTTGGACGCGTGGAAAGACCTGTGGAAATTATCAGGCAGGAGAAATTTTGACTTTAAGTCCGGTCATGAACTTTTGGATTTTTTAAGAGAAGAAGAAAAGAGAAAATTCGATAGTGATTACGATAGCGGCAGCGGGAAATATTCATGGAAGAACGGGGTTCGGTGAATATTTGCCTACAATTTGTATATTGTCGAGTCGTCTCCTCTTATTACTTCCTCACAGACCAGCGGATATTTTTGAAAAAATGAAAATCGTCCGAAGAAATCGTTGTTCGCGCTCTGATTAGTTTTCATTATGTGAGTGAAGCCGGATTTTTTTAGAACATTTATTTTGTCCGCGAAAGACATTCTGTCATTATAGAGAAAAATCAGTTCGGGCGACCAAAGCGGAACGAGCCGGACAGTTCCGTTGCCGCCCCGATAAAGCTCCGCCGTATAAAGAGCGCTGTCGCTTAGCGCCACGCTTTTTTCAGGAAGATGCCCGGCATATTTAAATATCATAGCCTCAATTCCAACGCGCTTTCCAAAAGCTGAATTCAACCACGATCCCGGAGGAATTTCAAACGGCGACGCCGGGAGAAGCATTTGAAACAGAAAGGCGGCGGAAAGAATTGAAAATCCGCAAAACTTCCAAAGTGCGCCCGGCAAATTCCATTTTTCCGCGAATTTCGCAAAATGCCCCGCCACGATTGACAAAACGACGAGAGCCGGGCTAAGCAGTCTTACCGAGTAGTGAATTCCGCCGCAGGCGTAAGTCGTTGAATACAGCCACACCGCGAAAATCGCAATAACATAAAGACAGAAGATTTTGTTTTTTCCGAAATTCCCAAAGGCGTAGAGGAATGCCAACATTTGCAGGGGGGCTGAAAAAATAAATATTTTAAGCGAAACTATTAACAGAGAAGGATTTGTGAATACCCCGAAATGCCTTGAGTATTCCGAAAGAAGCCCGTGGTATATTTCATTGTAGGGCAAAAAACCGCCGGGAAACGAAAGCGGATAAAAAGGATTTCCGTTCACAAAAAAGTTCATCAAATAAAATGGCGACGACATCGCGGCCGCGATTGAAAAGGCAATCGCAATATTTTTCCGGGGGATATTGAAAAACGGAAGAGCCAGAGGAATCATTGCCACAAAAACAGGCCCGTATTCCCTTGACAACGCCCCGATTGAAGCCGAAAGAGACAACATAATCGTCGAGGCCGTAATGGATTCGTTGTTTTTCATTTTCAAGGCGTAATAAAAAAACATCGCAGCCGAAAGGGCCGTCCATCCCGTCTCCTGTCCAAGAAAAACGGCGAAGAAAAATAATGAGCTTGACAGCAGTGCGAACAGCGAAAATCGCGCAGAATTTTTCCCTCCGTGAAATAAAACGGAACCCTTGTGGACATAAAAACAGATTAAGAGAAATTGAATCGCCGTGAGAAATGCCGTCGCCGACGGAATTATTCCGCCCAGACAGGCGTAGAGCCAAAAATATAAAGAGGATACGAAAGGCGGAAAACCGTCCGGATAGGGGTAAATCATGAAATCATCAACGGACGAAGGAGGATAAAAGGCGATTGAACCTTTTTGATAGATGAGTTCCGCCATGTGATTCCAACGGAAAACGGAGTCAGGCGAAATCATAGGCTGAAAAAAAGAACGGAAAAAAATAAGCGCGGTGAAAACAGACACGGCAAAAACCGAAAGGGCGTCAAACCCTTCCGGAGCGGAGTCTGTTTTTGGCGGAAGCGTCCCGCTGCGGATTTTTTTAAGCATCACAAATAGGACGATAGAAACTGCTCCCAGAAAGGTAAGAACGCTTGCAATATCCGCCTTGAAAGGGGTATAGCCGAGAAACAAGACGGCCTGAAACAGGACAAAACAGGAAAAAAGAAAAGACAGGGAGGCAAGTTCCAATCCCCTGAATTTAAGGTATCTGCAGAATAAGAAACCCGGGAGAACAAACCCGGCGCACAGAGCGATTATTGTTGCGGCAAAATTCATCCGCGCAGTATCCTTGCCGCTTTATCCGCGTCGGGGCAGAGAACAACAAGATTATCTCCGGCCTTTATCTCTGTCTCTCCATCGGGAATTATCTGCTCTTTCTCTCTGAAGATGGTTAAAATCATGCATTTATCGGGGAGGTTCAGAGCCGACAATTTTTTGTCAACACATGTGAAATTGTGTCCGACTCTGACTTCGAGAAGTTCGGCTGAACCCGCGTTTGTTGTTTTTTGGAACTTGAGGAAGCGTTCCGTTATTGTCTTGTTTTTAAGAATTTTTGAATAAGCCCCGGCTATATCCTCTCTCCTCAGCATGCCGAGTATTTTTTTCCCGTCAAAGGCGTCCAGCACAGGGAGCGAGTGAAAACTTTCGCTGCCGAATATCATAGCGGCGTCCTCAAGGGTGTCATTCTCCCGCACGGCGAGAACATTCACACTGCATATATCGGAAACTATTCCGCTGTCCATGAGATCCGGTCTCTTGTAGAGATCTTTTATGCTCACTATTCCATAAAGTTTTCCCCTGCTGTCAACCACCATCGCCCGTTGCACATTGTTCATATAAAAATATGATTCCAAATCTCTTATCGGCATATAAGCGGGAACTTTCACACATTCTTTCTCCGCGACCATAGCCTCTTCGACGGATATAGTGTCGAGAAGAGTTCTTGATTCGGCTTCCTCAATGTTTATCCCCTCTGCGGCAAGCTTGCACGTGTATATGCTCTCCTTGAACATTTTCTTCGCAAGGACCGCGCTTACAACCGTCGCCAAGATCAACGGAAGTATCATGTGATAATCCCTTGTCAGCTCGCAAATCAGGAGAATCGAAGTTACAGGGGCTCTTGCCGCGCCGGCAAAAACAGCCGCCATTCCAACGGCGGCGTATGCGCCCTGCTGCAAATTGATTGAAGGAAAGAGCGCGTTAAGGCCTCTGCTGAAAAATCCGCCGGTCATGGCTCCGACAAACAAAAGTGGAGCGAAAACGCCTCCGGATCCGCCTGAGCCGACGGTGAAAGAGGTTGCGGATATTTTTGAAAACAACAACGCAAGCAAAAGCCAGATCGTCAGGTTTCCGCTCAGCGCGTCTTTGACGGCGCCGGTTTCCGTTCCATAAACTTCCGGGATAAAATATATCAGGATTCCGCAAAGCAACGCGCCTAAAACCGGTTTTAAAATAGAATTAATTTTCATATTCTCAAAAACCAATTCGGTTTTGTAAAGGATTCTGATGAATAGAACGGCGGCGGCCGCGCACACAGCGCCAAAGAGAAGATATAATAATAATTCCCAATTGGAACCCATCCTGTAAGACGAAAGATTGAAGACCGGGTTGTCCCCGATAAAGTGACGGCTGACGACAGATGATATCATCGATGAGACAATTATAGCTCCGTATTCCTTCACTCTTGCCTTCTTTATTACGACCTCAGCCGCGAACATGATCCCCGCCATGGGGGCGTTGAAAACAGCGGATATGCCGGCCGCCGCGCCGGCGGCGAGAAGAGTAATTGTCTTTCTCTCGTTCAATCCAAGCAGTTGCGCGAACGAGGAGCCTATGCCGGAACCTATCTGAACAATCGGCCCTTCAGGCCCGGCAGACCCGCCGCTGCCTATTGTTATGATCGAAGAAACAGTCTTCGCCGCAGCCACTACGGGGCGAATCTTTCCCCTGTTGGCCGCGACCGACATTATAACATCGGGAACACCATGCCCTTTAACTTCGGGAGCTATATATTTGATTATAGGCGCCACAATCAACGCGCCAAACGCCGGAAGGACGAAATACAGCCATCTCTTGTCTGACGCGAACGCAATCATCATGTCCGACAAACTGTGTATGCCCTTTATAAACAACACCGTGACGATTCCTGTGGCGAGCCCTACGACAAGAGCCGCAATTATGCAGAAGGCATAATCGTCTCTTTTCATTTTTTTAAATAAATCTTTTAATTTCTCCAAATATCCGGAGAGATTCATAAATCACCGTTTGTATTTTTCCTTTGTAGCTTCCGCGTTTTTCGGGGTCGGTATTGGAATCGGGATCGATTTCAGATTGCCGATTTCAAAATTCTTCACCGCAGAGACATAAGGGACACAAGGGACGCAAGGGACACAAGGGACACAAAATTTTTTCCCTTTTCCATCTTATTTTTTCCCTTTTCCTTTCTGCTTTCTCCTTTGAAACTGCTGTCGGAGTTCACAGTCCCGAGCTCCTGCGGACACGGGATCTTCGACTTTAGCGTGTCTCTTTCTTGGCAGTTTCTTATTGATAAAACTGCGAAAATCGCAGTAGTCCGCTAAATTCTACTTTCCACTTTTTTCACTGGCTTCTTTTTTTATTCTTCACCTCCTAACTTTAGAACTTTTCAATAGGCTTATCCCTTTCAGCGCCGGAAGAGCTTAAGATACATCGCCAACAATTTTTCTCCATAGAAAATCCAAACCATTGATGACAGCGCGAGAAAAGGGCCGAAAGGAATGACCGTTTTAAGTCCTTTGCGCGATATTCCCATCAGGCACAATCCGTATACGGAGCCCGACATTGAGCCAAGCATGAGAGTAAAGAAAGCGCCCGGAATTCCGAGGCAGGCGCCGACGGCTCCCATGTATTTTACATCGCCCCACCCGAGGGCATCTCTCTTGAAAATCGCGCGTCCCCCGATCACCGCAAGCGACATAAATATCAATGACGCCAGAGCGCCGGCGAACGAAAAAACGAAAGATTGACGCGTATTTTCGAATCCGAAAGATTCCGGGAAAAACAACGACACAATAATTCCGGCAAGCATCGCGGGATATGTGGTGGCATCCGGTATTATGAAATGCCTGATATCAATAAAAAAAGTACTGACGGCAAGAGCGGTCAAAACAAAATACCTGATGAGCGCCAGCGGACTCTGCCCCGTCTCAAGAACCTTCAACCATATCATCAAATAAAGAAATCCGGTCAGAAATTCCACAAGCGCGTAGCGCGCTGAAATCGTCCCGGAACAGGCAGAGCACCTTCCTCTTAAAAAAATCCATGAAAATATGGGAATATTCTCATAAAACCTAATCAGGTGGGCGCAATTCGGACACCTTGACGGCGGAAAAATTATTGACTCCCCTCTCGGCAGTCTCCATATACAGACATTCAGAAAACTCCCCACACAGCAGCCAAAGACAAAAATGAAAAATGAAAATATCCAGAAGTGAATGCCATGCATGTAAATATTCATTGTCACACAAAATATTCTTGAATTGCCGTCATAAGCATTTCGGGAGAAAAAGGTTTCGGGATGCAAGGGGTTTTTTCCCCGTCGGCCGTTTCGGGAAGGTCAATATCCGCATAGCCCGACATCATCAATATCTTGATTTTAGGCCAGTTTTTCATTACATGTCCGGCAAGCTTTGCTCCATCCATAACCGGCATAATCACATCGCTTAAAAGAAAATCAACTTCTTCTTTTCCGCTTTCCAGAACGTTTAAAGCCTCCGCCCCATTATTCGCCACAAGCACATTAAACCCGGCTTTTTCAAGAATTTTGGCCGCAAGGGTTTGAACAAATAGTTCATCTTCCGCTATCAGCACGGTTTTCTTGTCCCCCTGTGAAATATTGCGAATCTCCCGGACAACCCGCTTTTCAGAGTTTTCCGCAATTTGGGAAGAAGACTCCGACGCTGAAGGAATAAAGATATTGAACGTGCTGCCTTCGCCAAGTACGCTGTCGAAGGAGATAAAGCCTCCGTGTTGCTTCACTATCCCATAAGCGGTTGATAATCCAAGCCCCGTCCCCTTGTCCTTCGGCTTCGTGCTGAAAAACGGCTCAAACAAATGGCTCCTAACTTCCTCATCCATCCCTGTCCCATGATCGCAAACAGATATTTTTATGTAGTTGCCTTTTTTCGCGGAAAAGCCCATGTTGTTGTAAGGATATGTTTGAAAATGACTTTCCACCGAAATCATTATTTTGCCGCCGCCCGACATTGCGTCTTTCGCATTAATGACAAGATTCATCAGAACCTGTTCCATCTGACTTCGTTCCGCCAGTATAGTATCATCATCGCCGGCATATCGGAACTCCACAACGCACTCTTCTCCTATTATTCGTCTGAGCATCTCCTCGATCTCTCCAAAAACTTCTCTAACCGAAACAGGCTCAACGTTAATAATCTGCCTCCTTGCGAACGACAGCAACTGTTTGGTCAGGGATGCCGCCCTTTTTCCGGCCGCCCTTATTTCCCGGATGGAGTCGTAGCTGGGCGCATCCGCTCCGATTGTCGTCATTGCAAGTTCAGAATATCCGATTATCACCGTAAGAATATTATTAAAGTCGTGGGCAATACCGCCGGCAAGCCTTCCAACCACCTCCATCTTTTGCGCTTGCAGCAACTGATTCTGGAGAATTACCTGCTGGGTTACATCCTTCTTGACCGCCACGTAATTTATTATATCGCCGTGTCTATTTTTAACCGGCGATATTACGGCATCCTCCTCGTATATGCTTCCATCTTTCTTCTTGTTGAAAAAATGTCCCTTCCATGTCCGCCCGTCCCCCAGCGTCGTCCATATTTCCTTATAAAATGCCTCGTTATGTTTTCCGCTTTTTATGGTTCTGGGATGTTCCCCTATAAGCTCTCCCGCTAAAAATCCGGTCATTTTCTCCCATGCCGGATTCACATATTCTATCTTTCCATCCGTGTCGGTTATCATCACGCTCTGATCAACATAATTTATCGCCGTTACTAGGAGCTCTTTTTCCTTTTCAAGCGCGGTTTTTGGGGTTACATCAAAGCCAAGCGCCACAATACCCCTGCCGGTTTCATTCGGATACGGCACAGAACTGAAGCTAACTTCAAAAACTTTATCGCCAATTTTGATTGTCGCTGAAAACTCAACCCCATTCCTTGCCATTGCTACGGATTCCATGAACTTGCTCTTCGCGCCAAAAAGCTCTTCCAATTTCATGCCCGCGATCGTCGGGCTATGAGTTATGTCGGCAAGAGCCTTGCCCATAGCGTTCTTTACAATATCTTTGCCGTCAACAAGAATGAAAAATATCGGCAGATTTTTCATTATAGTGCCAATGTCTGCCTCAGTCTTTCTCAGACGCGCCAATGTTTCAATTTTTTCTGTAAGGTCCTGATAAACCGCGATAATCTTTCCTTCGCCGACCTTAAAAACATAATTTTGACGCCATCCCGATATCCTTTTGTCCTCGTAAAACGATAGATCGTGGGACTCCGGCGTTCCCGTTGCATAGACCCTCTTCATAACGGATAATAGTCCGAATTTTTCTATTCCCGGAAAGATTTCAAGGACATTACGCCCAAGCACATCGCTCTTCTTTATTTTCTCCGCTCTCTCTGCCGCGGAATTAAAATCCTCGAAAATAAATGTGTTCCCGTTGTTCATGGTATGATAAGTTGCCGCGCAATAGCCGAGAGAACCAAAAAGCTCCGCTAAATCGGGTTCCGTCTTTTCCGTCTTGCTTTTAAAAATGTCCTCGGTAAAAAACAATATTTGCAGGAGCAGGACAAAACTCATTGACAGGAAAAATAATATTATTCTCAATATGATCCTGTCGCCGGAATCAAAAAACGGCACATTCAAAGACTTTGAGAAATAATGGGTCGCGGCAATATCAAGCGCTATCGCGAAAATCCCAAAAATAAGTCCAAGCAATATGACAGGGAAGCATATATTTATCGAAATGTTTTTTTTAATCATATTAAATCACGTTTTATTTCACTCCGTTGAAACTGCCGTTTTTTTCGGGGTCGGCATCGAATGGCGCTAAGTTAAGGATTTCGAAAAAAGTAACTCGGGTCTATCTGACCCGATAGTCGCGGGTCAAATAGACCCGCGCTACCTCGAAATGCGCAT
>JAGVIF010000535.1 GCA_020056205.1 Lentisphaeria bacterium
ATAATAGACGTATTATAAAAAGCGGACAAAGATGACAAAGAGATATTTTTCATTGAAGGACATAGCCGCCGAAGCCGGTGTTTCGCCTTCTACTGTCAGCCGCGTAATCAACGGCTATAAGGAGGGCTTTTCCGTCAGGCCGGAACTGCGTCTGAATATAATGTCGTGTATAAAGCGGAATGGATATAAACCGAATCCTTTCCTGCGCGCCATACGCGCGAAAAGGACAATGCTGGTGGATATACTTTTTGTTGATATATTTCCGCTTACGAATCGCGGGGTGATCAGAACGGCGCTGATGAAGATGCATAATATCCTTGAAGAAAAAGGATTTTCCTTGAACTATTCGTTCACAAAGAGCGGGACTGCGTTTCACTTGCCTTTGTGGATGATGAGCGGAATAATAACTCCCGACTTGAACGACATGTCGGCGCTGGAGCAGATCAGAAGGGGGAAAGTCCCCTTTGTGTCGTTGAACGGGATGTACGGTGATTTCGGAGCGGCGGTCGTCGTTGACGAGGAGAAGTGCGCGAGACTCGCGCTTGATCATCTTTTTTCGCTTGGGCACAGGAATATAGCGTATGCTAATTCCCAGGCGGGGATCGTCGAGCGTTCCCACTACAGCGTGAAGGAGCGGCATCGTGTCTATCTGAAACATATGAAAGGTGAATCTTGTCCCGTGATGGAGCATCATGATTCCCATGAGATATCCGCCGTTGATTTCCTCAGGGAGAGCGTCTTGAAGAGTGGCGCCACGGCGGTGCTGGCATACGATCATACGGTTGCGATGCATATTCTGAATGCCGCGTGGAGGCTTGGTATTCCTGTGCCGGAAAAACTCAGCGTCATGTGCTTCAACGACGAATATCCCGTGAACATCTCCGTGCCGCCGTTGACCTGCGTAAGCATCCCGTCCACGGAAATGGGAATAAGAACAGCGGAACTTCTACTGAAACAGATGGAGGAAGGCGTATGGGAAAAATGCAGAGTGGAAAAGTTCGCCGGGACTCTGGTGATCAGGGAATCTGTCCGCCGACTGGGACAAAGAAGCAAAAAGAAAAAAAAGGAGGACTTATGAGATCGAAAAAGTTCACGTTGATCGAACTTTTGGTGGTGATTGCGATAATCGCAATTCTCGCGGCATTACTGCTGCCCGCCCTCAACAGCGCGAAAGAGATGGCCAAGGGCAGTCAGTGCCTCAGCAACATAAAACAGATCGGTTTAGTCCTTCATAGCTATGCCGACGATTATCAGGGATATTTGCCGCCTTTGTATTCAGGTCCTGGTCCAGGATGGGACAAACCCTTGGTGACGCACCTCTTGGCGGCCCATGGACTGGGGAGCCGAAGCGACTGGCAATACTATTCTCCCGATTACGGAGGAAGCGCACAGAATAGTCTCTTCGGCAAGTGTCCATCGCTCCCTTCCGCGAATGCGGTGAACGGACATGGGAACAATGCCGACTATGGGGCGAACAATACACATGTTTTCTTCCCGGAGGCTACGGCAAAAAAAATATTTTCATTCAATCGGCCATCCGGAATTCTCACTTTTGTTGACGCGTTCGTGTGGAATAGTCAGAAGTCGGAGTGGTACGCAATATGTCCGCTTCATTGGGCGTTTGACCTCTCAACCGCTCCCCGGCACGATTGGCGGCATATGAAGGGAAGCAATGTTCTTCTACTTGACGGAGCGGCTCGGTCGCTCTCTCATCAGAATCTGAGGAACAACGACGATAACATATGGAATCATTGAGTTTATTTGTTCAAAACAACAGCAGAAGGAGCGTGGCATGACATATCGAGAGAGGTTGAAGATTGTGATGGCCGGTGAAATTCCCGACCGTGTGCCGGTCTGTCCGGACATATCGAACATGGTGCCGGCACAGATGACGGGCAAGCCGTTCTGGGACGTATACGTCAAGGAGGACCCGCCTCTCTGGAAGGCCTACATTGACGCAGTCAAGTTCTTCGGCATTGATGGCGGGTTTGAGATGTGCGGAATAGACCCATGCCCCGACCCCGACGAGGAGGATCCGGGAGTCTCCCGCATCGTATGCCGCTTTCCTGATGAATCCTTCGCCACGCAGGACTTCAACTCCGCGACGAACGACTGGAGCAGGTACCTCATTTTACATACCGCCGACAACCCGCCGGCATACCGGATATCACCAGATAAACTTGGACTTCCGCAAATTCCGTCGACGTGGGAGGAAATCACCGGAGTCAAGCAGTGGCCGAAAGGGCTGGAATTGTGGCGACTGGTGAGAAAGGAGATGGGCGAGCATGGTGTGGTCGGTACTTGGTCGGGGCCGGGCACATGCGTCGTGGGATCCCCCGAGGACATCTATGAGTATTACGACAATCCAAGAAAATTCCACGAGAAGCGAGATCGGATGATGAGCCGGCTCGAAGGGCGGATGGAGCGGATCGCCGCCATGACACCGGAAGACAGGCCCGACGTGCTGTACTGCGGCGGCTCCGGATCGTTGATCTGGCAGACGCCGGAGATGTTCCGGGAGCTTGCATTGCCAGGCCTGAAAAAGGTGACTGAAATGGCGTTCGACCTAGGTATTCCAACACACGTCCACTCGTGCGGTCCCGAGGCCGAAATGGTGAAGATGGCCGCCCTAGAGACGAAGTTGACGATAATAGACCCCCTTGAGATTCCGCCGATGGGCAACTGCAATCTCGCCGAACTCAAAAGACTTTATGGCGATAAAATCACGCTAAAAGGAAATCTTCATACAACCGAGGTCATGCTCAGAGGAACTGTGAGCGACGTCGTCGAGGCAAGCAAAAAAGCCATTGATGACGCCGCCAAAGGTGGGCGATTCATCCTCTCAACCGGCGACCAGTGTGGCAGAGACACACCTTTTAAGAACCTAAACGCCATGGTTGAGACCGCGCGGACCTATGGAAAATACTAAACGGACAAAAATATCAGAATTTAAATCGAAAACAAAGGAGAATAAAT